>CALFHQ010000530.1 GCA_937876385.1 uncultured Pseudomonadota bacterium | reverse complement strand
GTGAGCACGGTGGGGGGCACCAACACTAGTGCCCTTGGGCCGATGCGATTCGCCTTTTCACTTCCGCCATCAATTCATCTCGTCTTTCAGAGCCGTAGGACGCCGTATCGACCGGCTCATGAACGATGACTTCGATGGAACCAGGACGCGCCCCGGCCTTTCCCGGTGGTTTGGCTTCGTAAGCGCCACGAATGGTAACGGGGACGATGGGCAAACCCAAAGTCAGAGCCGTCATGAAGCCCCCTTTCTTGAACTCCTTCAACTCGCCGTCGTGACTTCGGGTTCCCTCGGGGAAGAACAGGATGGAGACCCCATCTCGAATCGTCGGCGCTGCGGCCTGTAGAGAGGCAATGGCCTTCTCTCGGTCAGAGCGATCGATGTAGACATGCCCCATCTGCCCGGTGGCAAAGCCAAAGAATGGAATATCCCTCAGCTCCTTCTTCATCACCCAGCGAAACTGCCGTCGCAGATAGCCGTAGAGGGCTGGAATATCGAACAGAGACGAATGGTTGGCCATGATGACATAGGACGTTTTGGGATCAATCCGCTCCCTGCCGATGACCTTCACGCTGGTGAAGTTGAACCGGCAAAGAGCCCATCCCCAGCCTGTCCCGCAATGGGCCGCCCAACGATGATTGAAAAAGGAAATCACGATGGCCAGGGTCCCGAAGAACAAGGTAAACAGTCCCACCAACGGGATGTAGACCCCCCAAACCCACAACTGGTAAAGCTGAGGCCAGTCCTCTGTGCGGTCTCCTTGAGACGCGCCGACGTGCAACTCGTTTGAACTCATTGAATCGCCTCCTCGCATAGCGACCGTCGAGCATAAGCCCGAGGTCAAAAATGGGCAAGGATTTGGTTGATTTCCCTTGAATGACAGGGCAGTGTGACATCTGGAACGTGCTCTTGCAGGAGGTTTTTGCATGCAACGTCTATCCATCCTGTTGCTCTCCTTTCTGGCCATTGCGCTGGTTGGGTGCAAGGATCAGCCGTCCTCCCCTCCGACTCACACCGTCCCACCAACGACTGCGGCACCTGCTGATCCTGCCCCTGAGCAATCACCGGCTGCGGCGGCAGAGCCGGTGAACTGGGTACTGGATCGCTTCGAGGGGGTGCCCTGCTGGCACCAAAGCCCTGAATCTCCGGGAGCCACTCTCCATCCCAGGGTTTCCAGGGAGGGTTCCCTCATCCGTGTGAGAGGGGAGCCCATGGCCTTCGACCTCACGGAAGAGACCGTGGAGGAGGGGGTCCGCAAACTGGAGGCTCACTCTCCAGCCGGTGCCTGCCTCCGCCTGGATCCCATTCAGCTTTGCCACGACAAGATAGCCCAAGCGCTCCAGGGGCTTCCTTACGAGAGAATAACCCTGACCCTTACCCAAAGAGATCGGGACGCTATGGAATGGGGAAAATGCCTCCAACGCATCGGCGGTCGAGGATTGTATCTCCACATCGAAAAGGGCACGGCGTCCACCCTCAAAGAACTGGTTCACGCTCCCAACTTGTTGGGACTCGACCTCTCCAAAGCGGTGTTGTCTGACCGAGACACTGCCCCCCTCACAACCCTCACTCGACTCCACAACTTGAACCTCTCCCACACCCAGGTGGGAAGGGAAACCGTGGAGCGTCTTGCGGGAATGAAGGGGCTTGCAAGTTTGAACCTGACCTCTACCCGAATCACCGACTCCAGCATCTCCCTGCTAAACAGTCTGTCGTCCTTGCACAATCTCAAGATTTCAGGAAACAAGATCAGCACAAAGGGTTTTCTGGCGTTGGACCTTCCCAACCTGCGGCATTTGGCAGCGGCAGCGACGTCCATCACCGCCAGCGCACTGAAATCCCTTCGTCGAATGCCCGAGTTGCAGACGCTGAACCTCTCCATGACCCCTTTGGGCGACGGCGCACTGCCGCAAATCGCCCAGCTCGTCCACTTGCGCACCCTGCACTTGAACGGAACCCAGGTTTCCGACGATGGAATGCCGTTGCTGCTCTCTCTGACAGAGCTGGAAACCCTCCATCTCGCCGACACCCGGGTGGGGGACAAGGGACTCGAGTCGGTGGGCAAACTGACCCACCTCAAGCGCCTCTACCTGTGGCACACGAAGATCACCGACGCAGGGCTGCGGCACCTGGGGGGACTCTCCCAACTGCGGGTACTGCACCTGGCCAACAACGCCGTGGGGCAGGCAGCTCTGATGTTCCTCGATAGCGACTCGCAATTGCAGGAACTGTGGCTCTCTCACACCCGCCTCAGTGGGCAACATCTTCTGACCCGTCGGCCCTCGCTTAAATTGGAACTTCTGGCCCTGTCGGGGCTTCCCATTGGAGACGAGTTCATCGTCGAGTTGCTCCCCTACGTTCCCAACCTCCGGGTGCTCCTCTTGAACAAGACCGAGGTCTCCGAAGACCTGATCCCCTACCTGGTCAAGTTGCGATTCCTTCAACTTCTGACAGTCCGGGGCTCCAGATTCACGGGCCCGGGGGTTTCCATCCTGAAGATGGAGATGCGCGGGCTTGAAATTCGCCGCTGATCGTTGTATTTCTCCCATTCCTTCGACTATAATTCGGTCTGATAAGTCCCAGGTGACACAGCCCGAGGAACCATGATGAACCGTACGAGAATGCTCTTTGCCCTCCTTTTGGTCTTTCTTGCCTACACCGGATGCAGCAGCTCCGACTGCCCCAACGACCCCTGCGAGAAGCTGGATGTTATCGCTACCGACCAGGCTGACTCCAACGCTCCGCTGGACGCCGTGGAAGACATCCAACTGGACTTCACCGACGTCAACTTCGAGATGCCCGACTTCGGAATCCCTCCCGACGGTGCGTCCCCATGCGATGAGACTCCCTACGAGTTCGGTTGCCCCTGCGGCACCAACTCCGATTGCCTCTCTGGATATTGTGTAGAAGGTCCCCAGGGCTTTGTCTGTTCCACCGAATGCCTCGAAGATTGCCCGGACGATTGGCAGTGCAAGGGGATCCAGGGATACGGCGCGGACCTGGTATTCCTGTGCGTCCCGAAGAGCAACAAGCTTTGCTTCCCCTGCGAATTGGACAGCCAGTGCAGCGGCGGCGCTTGCGTCACCTTGGAAGACGCTTCCTACTGCACCTACGGCTGCTCAGCCAGCGAGCCGTGCCCGGCTTCCTTTGATTGCGTGGCCCACCCGGATGCCGAGGAGACGGTGTGCATCCCCCGAAGCAACACCTGCCTGTGCACCTTCGCCAACGAGGGAGAGAAGCGCCCGTGCACCACTTCCAACGACCTGGGAGAGTGCCAGGGGTTTGAGAGTTGCCAACCCGACGTGGGCTTCGTCGGGTGCACCGCCCCCACGCCTGTAGCGGAGACTTGCGACTACTTCGACAACGACTGCGACGGGCTGATCGATGAAGACTTCACCGACGAATCGGGGACATACTCTGACAACGAGCACTGCGGATCGTGCACGACTTCGTGTGTGGAAGGATTCCCCAACGGCGTCTCTTACTGCAACGCTACTTTCGAAGTGCCCCGGTGCATGATGCAATCCTGCAACCCTGGTTTCTTCCTTCTCAACGACTATCAGTGTGTGCCCAACGTGGCCAGCCTCTGCGAGCCTTGCCAGACCGATGCAAACTGCTCGGGAGAGGGGTCTCATTGCGTGGAGTTGGCCGATGGGTTCTACTGCGCTCGCCACTGCGAAACCACCGGCGATTGCCCCTCGGGATACGAATGCCTCGAATCCGGCGGCGACAACCAGTGCATCCCAGCCACCAACTCCTGCACTTGCGACGGCACGAACACAGCGCTCTCGAAGAGTTGCTCCCGAACCTGGCCGGAGAACCCCCTTCCCGACGAGACCTACAGCACATGCTCTGGAATTCAGCAGTGCACAGACGACGGTTGGAGCGAGTGCCAGGTGCCGGAAGAGATTTGCGACGCCCTGGACAACGACTGCAACGGCCAGGTTGACGACGGCTTCATGGTGGACGGCCAGTACATCGCAGACACCGATTGCGGCTCCTGTGGAAACAACTGCGCCCTCTTGAACCAGGCTACGGCAGTGGGAGTTTGCGACGCCACCGGCACCGTTCCTGTTTGTGTCCTCTCCTGCCACGCCGGGTTCTTCGACATCAACGAGAATCCTTCCGACGGCTGCGAGTGCGAGTTCGTCTCCAACCAGGACCTCCCAGACGGCATCGA
>CALFHQ010000529.1 GCA_937876385.1 uncultured Pseudomonadota bacterium | reverse complement strand
CAGACATCGTCGAGGACCTCCCCGAAGAGGACGTGATGATAGAGGACATTCCCCTGGATGTGCCCATCGAAGGAGCCTGCAACAACGACGCAGACCTGGCGTTGCTGATTGCAAACGACCCCAGCGAAACGATGCAGCAATGCGGCGTCAGTTGCATCGGCGCCGGAGGCGACTGCATCTTGAATTGCATCAAGGACGGCACGGAGTTCTCAGACGATTGCTCTGTGTGCTTCGCCGATGTCACGACCTGTGTCATGGCTGACTGCTTAGCCCAATGCTCCGGTGACGACACAGCCGCATGCGATGCGTGCCGAGTCGAGAAATGCGGCCCCGATTTCGAGACCTGCTCCGGAATTACCATTAACTAAAGCCGGAACATGCCCCCTACCCTTCTTCACGACTTCAAAACTGCCTACGCGTCACTTCGCCAGGCTGGTTGGGGGCACCACGACGCCATGAATCGCCTCATGGCACCCATACTACCAGACAACGCCACCCTCTTTGTGCCTTCATCCTCAACCGCTGGACTTCCGCAGGTCGATAGCCCCGAAGCCCGGCAGTTTTGCAAACGCCTCGCTCAAGCGGCCCGTCAATCGGACACCGACGCTCCTCTTGAACCGCTGTCCTGGTTGGCCGGTTTCTACGAAGCTTCCCTCTCTTTGCGCAACGACCTGCGGGGAACCAGGCAGCAGAGCGCCGGCGCCTGGTATACCCACGACCTCGACGTAAGGAGCCTCGTGGATGCCGTCCTCGACGCGTACCTCGAATCTGAACCCGCCTCCACAGGCTGGACGGTGTGCGACCCGGCGGTGGGTTGCGGCAACTTCCTCCAGGGGTTTCTTGCTGCATTGGCCGACCGTCTCCCCCATCTCTCCAATCCCCCTGACGAGGTCCTTCTGGCCGGGGTCGATGTGGACCCGGACGCCCTCGCCGTGGCTCGACACCGCCTCAACGAGTTGCTCGGCTGGTGGAACTCTCGCTTCCCAGCAGGTCCCCGTCTCTCTTTCGCTTTGAAAGAAGGGGACAGCATCTCCGGAATTGTTCCGGCGACCCCCTCCTCCTTCTCCTGGGAGCGGGCCTTCCCGGAAGTCTTTGCAGCCGGTGGGTTCGACCTCATCGTCACCAACCCACCCTACCTGCGTCACGAGGAGCTGGGGCAAGACTTCAAGCGCGCTCTGCCGGCGGTGCGGGAGCTTCTGGCAGCATCCCCGGATGGGAGAACCGATCTTTACGGATACTTCATTCTGGCGTCCCCGCACTGGCTCAAAGGGGAGGGAGCGGCCGGACTCCTCGTCTCAGACAGTTGGCTCGACACTTTGAGCGGAAAGGGAATTCGTCTTGCACTTCTCCAGGGCCAAAGACCGCTGTCTCTTGCCTTCGACTTCGCCTCTCGCTCTTTTGAGGAGCCAGGGGTTCAAACCATGCAGTTGGTGCTTTGTCCTGAAAAGGGTCCGTCTCCCCCTTTGACTTTTCATCGCCGGCGACTCGCCACGTTGAACTCTCACCACCAGACCACCGAGACTCTCCAGGTGACATCCGCCACATCCGAGGAAAAGTGGGGGGCTCGCTATCTGCGGTGGCCTTCCGTTCTATCCCCTTTGGTGGAGTCTGCATTCCTGCGCACGGCAGGTTCATTTCTGGATTTCCGATACGGCACAAAACCGGGGCTGACGGCCTTCTTCGTCTTGCCTCAAGCAGACACCGTGGAGGCCGAGTTTTCCATCCCGTTTCTGACCTCTACCCGGCAGG
>CALFHQ010000528.1 GCA_937876385.1 uncultured Pseudomonadota bacterium | reverse complement strand
CCGACTGTCACAGTGACAAGCCCCACGACGACGCACGGCTGAACCGTCACACCGCCAAAGTATCCTGCCAGGCCTGTCACATCCCCACTTTCGCCAACAATGTTCCGACAAAGATGTATTGGGATTGGTCCAAGGCCGGCGACGATACGCGCAAGGACGACCCGCACCACTACCTGAAAATCAAAGGGGAGTTCGTCTACGACCAGGAAGTAAAACCCGAGTACCGGTGGTTCAACTTGAATGTCGGCCGTTACCTCCTGGGCGACACCATCGCCAAATCGGGACCCACCGTCCTGAATCCTCCGCTGGGGGACCGGTTGGACCCCGACGCCAAAATCTGGCCCTTCAAGGTCCACGTCGCTCAGCAACCTTACGACAAAGAAAGCAGGCAACTCATTCCGCCGGTGACGTCTGGGGCTGGAGGCTACTGGCACGACTTTGACTGGAACAAGGCTTTGGCCCTGGGTGCCAAAGAGGTTGGCCTCGAGTTCTCCGGGAGCTTTGGTTTCACTGAGACCGTGATGGTCTGGCCCCTGTCCCACATGGTCCTTCCAAAAGAGAAGGCCGTTTCGTGCAGTGAATGCCACGGAAATGGGGGTCGACTGGACTGGAACGCCCTGGGCTATGACGCCGATCCCATGAGCACGGGAGGTGTTGAATAATGAAAACTCTCCTTACCATTGCCTCTGCCATTGTCCTCGTTACCTCTGTCGCGCTGTTGGCCCATGGAGAGCCCTCGACGCCAAAAAGCGCTCCCGACGTCGTGGTGCCTACCAACGAGATGCACCCTGCCTTCTTCCTGTTGAATGGGGATGGCAAGAAAGTCTTGAAGACTCACGATGCCGATGTGACACGCACCTGCGGCGAATGCCACGACACAGCCTTCATCCTCTCCCACAGTTCTCACCACAAGAAACTCGTGAAGGTAAATTGCGTTTCCTGCCATTTGCCCGGTGCGCAAGAGGCCTTTGATGGTTTCGAATTGGATGAGGCCGGTCGAGTTCATATCCCAATGGCGCCCCCTTCCAGCATGAACTGTGGACAGTGCCACGGGGTGGTTGATCCCTTCGGCAAAGCCTTTGAACTGGGAGCCGACTTCCTGGTGGGTGATGAGCATGGAACCCACGGCACGACACTCCGCACCGGGGAAGTCTTCTCCCCCCAGGCCATCTCCAGTTCTTTTCTGAACATTGCTAACAAGGGACAACTCAGCCGCTCCTGGGATATTCATGCGGCTCGAGGACTGCACTGCTCGGATTGTCATTTTGCCTCCAACAACCCCAGCAAGTCACACATCGTCAAGGGAAAGCAAGCGCACCTCAAGGACGACCCGCGTTCCTTGTCCATCAGCGAATATCTCAAACGCCCGGACCACATGTTCCGGGCTCCCCAATGCGCCGATTGCCACGACCCCATGGAAGCCCACCAGAAGCTTCCCTTTGCCGAGCGCCACATTGAGGCACTGGCCTGCCAGACCTGCCACGTCCCCAACCTGAAGGCTCCCGCTCTGCGCTCTGCGGATCACACCGTGGTAACAGAAAATGGGGGCCCTCGCATGGAGTTTAGAGGGGTCGATGACG
>CALFHQ010000527.1 GCA_937876385.1 uncultured Pseudomonadota bacterium | reverse complement strand
TTCAACCTCATGGCATTGGCCAACAACCACATTCGAGATTATGGCTCGCAGGGAGTTTCCGAGACTCGAAAGTGGCTCCACAAGCTGGCAAAGAAGAAGAAGCTCTGGTTTGCCGGCGCCGGAGAAGACATCGACGAAGCCACCGCCCCGACGGTGTTCAAGGTCAACGGCATCAAAGTGGCCTTTGCTGCAGTGGGGAACTCCCAGGCAGCGACGAAAAAGCGGGCCGGCGTGGCCTCGGTGTACAAGCCGGATCTTGCCTTGAAGCGCCTCAAGGAAGCCGACGCAGATGTTCGGATCCTCTCCATGCATTGCGGCAAAGAGAAGGAGACCAAGCCCATCTGGGCCCAGTTCCAGACGGCTCGCCGAGCCATTAAGGACTACGATGTCGATGTCGTCATCGGGCACCACGCCCACGTCGTTCAGGGCATCGAGTACTACCGAGGGGGACTCATCTTCTACGGAATGGGAAACTTCTCCATGCGGGGTGCTCGAAACATGGGTTCGGTCAAGGAGTTCCGTTTTCAGCGGGACTTCGGCCTGTTGGCTCAAATCGAGCTTGTTTACGACACGCACAAAAAGAGTGTCCGCTTCGACAAGGTGAAGGTACTTCCCGTGTACGACATGCACTCCGGGGTTCGCCCCTTCACAGACAAGGAATCGGCTGAGCGGCGAGTGACCGAGCTCAACGGGTTTTCCACCGACAAGTTTCTGGGTGGAAAGGGCACCGGGTTGAACTTCGTCTTCAAGGATGGTTGGGGAGAGTGTGTGTTCAAGGAAGGAAAACCAAACGCCCATCTTCGCAAGAAGGAAGCCTCCGGGGCCACATTTCCTGCGTTGCCCATGAGCGGTGACTGACGATGCGAATCTCCCTGGTCACCCGGGTCTCCGCCACGTACTTGCTGCTCCTCGTCTTGTTGGGTTCGGTGGTGGTCTATTCTGTGTGGTCCATGGAACAGATGAAGCGAGAGGTTGTGCTGCTGAAGCAAGGGGTCCTTCCCACGTCCAACCGCCTGCAGCGTTTCAACCAGGAAGTGAGCAAAGCCTACGTAACCCTCAAAGACGGAAACAGCCAGGAGTTGCTCTGGTTGGCCCACTACCTCCCTGAGATGCAACCCCTCGAGCGACTGGAAAGCCTCGGAATCGCCTTTCGAGCAGTGGCCCAGGAGCCGCACCTGGAGGAGTCCCTCAAGACCACCTTCAGGCAGCTTGCCTTGCGAATCGATGACATTGTTCACGGTGGAACCCTCCTCGAATTCCTGGAGCGCAAGCACATTGACGTTCCTGTGGATTGGAAGGGGATGGACAACCTTCAGGCATACCGGGAGGCGTCCAAGCTCTTCCTGGCCCAGAACCGAGCCTCGTTTGCCCCTGGGAAGTCGTGGCGGGACAATACGGCTCGACGCATTCTGCAAGGGGTCATGGAGAAGCTGAGGCGCGAAGTCACGGGGCTCGAAGCGACCTACAACCTCGCTGCCAACGCCGGGTTGGGCACTGCAACCGAGAAGCAGGAGCAGACGGTGCGAGTGGCGTTGTACATGGTTGGAGCAGCGCTGGTGCTGATCGTTGTGGTGTTCTTGCTGCTGATGCGGTGGCTGCGTCCCATTCCCAAACTTGGACGCTATGCCCAGCAAATTTCCATGGGGGAGTACGACCACCCTCTTCCGCGAACAACATCGGACGAAATCGGCGTGTTGGCCCAGGAGCTTCACCGCATGGCCCAACGCCTCAAAGAGCGAGAGGAGATGATCAAAAGCCAGGCGCGGGAGCTGGTTCGGGCGGATCGTTTCTCCACCATCGGGAAGATGTCTACCCAAATCGCCCACGAAGTCAGAAACCCCCTGAACGCCATGGGTCTGAAGTTGGAGTTGCTGGAGGAGAGCGTGGATGAAACTCGCAACTCTCTTTCCGATGAGTCCTACCGGGAGTTAACCGATTCTCTCCAGGCCGTGATGAAGGAAATCGACCGACTCAGAGAGATCACCGACTATTACCTCAAGTTTGCCAAGTTCCCGAAGGTCGAGAAGGAAATGGTGGATCTGCAGATGGTCCTCATCGACATCGCCGGCTTCTACTCCGAGGAGGCCCGTCGAAAAGGAGTGAGCATCGAAACGGATGTGGAAGCCGGGTTGCGCCTTCGAGCCGACTCGAACCTCATTCGCCATGCAGTGGCCAATCTCCTGAAAAACGCCATCGAAGCGTTGCGGCAGCACGACGTGGAGAATCGCCAGATCTTCCTCAAGGCGTGGAGGTCTCCAGACCGGATTCACGTCTCGGTGAAGGACAACGGCCCGGGGCTTGATTCTGGAGAGGCCGAGCGGGTGTTCGAGCCGTTCTATACGACCAAGAAGAGTGGAACAGGGTTGGGATTGACCCTGGTCCAGCAAATCATTCAAGAGCATGGAGGAGAGCTTCGATGTTCCGGTCGCCGGGACGAAGGAGCGACCTTCAGCTTCACCCTTCCTTTGTAAGAGCAGGTGGGTCATGCCGGGAACCCATGGCTTGGTCAGTCCAATTGCAGGAGGTTTTCCATGCCCCCAATCGTTTTAGCTGTCGGCGCCACGGACCCTTCTTCGGGGGCCGGAGTCACTGCCGATCTTCGCATGTTGAACTCCCTGGGGATTTGGGGAACAGCCGCAGTCACCGCCGTTACAGTTCAAGATACGAGGGGAGTGGAGGAAGTCCACCCCCTGGATGCTGCCTGGGTGGCCCGGCAAATTGATGTGGTGGTCGCCGACTTGCCTCCGGCGGCAGTGAAAATCGGGGCGCTGGGAAACGGTGATGTAGCGTCAGCGGTGGCATCCGCTCTGGAGCGCAACAACCTGCACGACATCGTCCTGGATCCGGTTGTGCTCTCCTCTTCGGGGCATCCGCTGCTTGATGCGATGGGGGTGGAGGTGCTGAAGAGCCGCCTGCTTCCGCTGTGCCGCGTATTGACGGCCAACTGGGCTGAACTGGCGTTGTTTTCCGGCTTGCCGGTGGATTGTGATGACAGCGCGATGGACGCAGCATCTGCAATCGTTGCGCTGGGGTGCGACTCGGTTCTGGCGAAAGGGGGGCATTCCAACGACCCCAACAGGGCCGTGGACTTCCTGGTGGACTCGTCTGGGGAGGTTCAGCGGTTTGAAGCTCCTCGGGTTCCCGGGCCATCTCCCCATGGCACCGGTTGCGCGCTGTCCAGCTTGATTGCCGGCTACCTCGCCTCTGGTGATGGGCTGACAGAGGCTGTCCAGAAGGGTAAGTCGGCCCTCAGTGAACGAATTGCGGAGGCTGCGACCTTAGGACGCGGCGCCCCGCTGCTCTTGTGAAGCACGGTGGGTCGCAGTTTGTGAGTGGACCCATCTGTGGTATTGTTCTGTTGGACGTGTTGTCGATGGGTTGGAGGCGATTGTGAGGCGAATTTTTCTTCTGGGATTTCTAGTGCTGGGCATCGCCTCTTGCGGAGGGGGATTGCTTCGGTACGAAGATGACCCGACTGATGTAGAATTCATTGACCTTGCCCCAGACCTCGATGTGGCCGCTGACGTCGATACCGTCGCACCCCAGGACCTTCTCGACGTCCTGGACCTTCCCGACATTGTGGAGCTTACACCGGACTTGGAACTTGTGGACGTTGACATCCAGGACGTTCCTCCGGACTTAGACCTGGAGGAGTTGTGGGTTGACGAATTGGACGAGTTGGATCTGTCGGAGGACGAGGTCGATCCATATATGCAGCTCCAATCGTGCGAAGTTGATTCCGATTGCCTGGTCCAGGGCCTGTGCCTTCGAGGGACCAACGGACATACCCTCTGTTTCCCTTTTTGCACTGATGATGAGTGCGAAGATGGATTCCGCTGCCTTCAGCCTGTCGATTCGCAGCAGTGGGTTTGCCTGCCCGAGCACCCGAACCTCTGCCGCCCCTGCGAAGAGGATCTGAACTGCCAGCCCTCTGATTGGACCGTTCCTGCCACCTGCGTCGGGGATTCTACTCACGGTGCATTCTGTGCCACCGAATGCACCCTCGACGGCGCCGTGCCCTGTCCCTTCGGCTACCACTGTGGCCTCGTCGAACTTCAAGACGGCGAGCCCGCTCTTCGCTGCCTTCGTACAGCAGGACATGAGTGCCAGTGCGGCCCCTGGATGGAGGGAGCTTCCACCTCCTGTTCCTGGGAAAATTCCTGGGGGGTTTGCTCGGGTTTCCGATGGTGTGAAGAGGGGCAGCTGACCGCGTGCTCGGCCCCTGCTCCATCTCGGGATATTTGCGACGGCGAAGACAACGATTGCGACGGGGAGATAGACGAGGACACCAATCCAGACACCTGCGTCGTGGAGTTTGCGACGGGCGCATGCGTGTTCACGGAGATTTGCCAGGATGGCGAGTGGCATTGCCCATCGGAGTGGGGAATGTCGGAAGAAAACATTTGCGATGTGACCGAGCCTGAGTGCACTTGGTGGGGCGCTACCCCCGACAACGACCTGGACGGTTGGCCAGACCTCTGCGACCCAGACGACGACAACGACGGTTACCCAGACGATTTGGACTGCGCTCCCCTCGATTCGGCGTGCTTTCCCGGTGCCGAGGAGATTTGCGACGGGAAGGACAACAACTGCAACGGTGTGGATGACACGGTGGAGCTGCTTGGGGAACCCTGCGACAGCACCGGTCCCTACGGAACCTGCCACGGGAAGCTCGCTTGTTTCAGTGGAACCTGGGCATGCTCGCTCCCTGCTCCGTCTCCTCAATTCTGTCCTGCACCGGAAGATGATTGCGCCTGGGGAGAGATGATCCCAGACCCCGATGGGGACGGCCTCCCAACCTTCTGCGACGACGATCCAGACGGGGACGCAATTCCCCCGGAGTCGGACAACTGTCCTCTGGTCTACAACCCCACTCAGTTGGATACCGACCAGGACGGCGAGGGAGACCTCTGCGACATCGACGACGACAATGACGGTGTCGTGGATGGCGAAGACTGCTGCCCGGCGATTTACAACCCCACCCAGGCAGATACGGACGACGATGGCACCTGCGACGGGTGTGACGACGACGACGACAACGACGGTCTCCTCGACATCGTGGACAACTGCCCCCTCATTGCCAACCCGGGGCAGGAGAACAACGACGGGGATTTGTCGGGAGATCCGTGCGACATCGATGACGACAATGACCAGGTCCCCGACGAATTCGACAACTGCCCCATGACCGCCAATGCCTTCCAGGATGACACCGACTACGATGACCTGGGTGACGCATGCGACCCCGACATTGACAATGACTCCGTCCCAAACGATTTGGACAACTGCCCGTACGACCAGAACATGAATCAGCTGGACCTGGACGGCGATGACATTGGGAATGCCTGCGACGACGACTTGGATGGGGATGGAACCAACAACTCCAGCGACAATTGCCCCATTCTGGCGAATCCAGACCAGGCGAATCTCGATGCAGATTCCTTTGGAGATGCCTGTGATACCGACATCGACGGGGATGGGCACAACAACTCACTGGACAACTGCCGCTTCGTTCCAAACCCGGCCCAGGCCGATTTGGACGACGACTGTCCCCCCTCCCCATACGCTGCCGAGGTCATCTGCGGAGACGCCTGCGACCCAGACAAGGACGGAGACTCGGTGCCCGAGGACGGCGATAACAGCGGAGTCTCGGGTGACACCCCGTGCAATGCTTCGACTGTGGACTGTGACGACAACTGCCCGCTCGTCCCCAATGCCACTCAGACCGATTCAGACGGGGACGGGATTGGAGATGTCTGCGACGGTGATCTGGACGGCGATGGAATCCTCGACGGCGTGGACAACTGCGTGAAGACATACAATCCGGGGCAGGAAAACTTTGACAGCGACACTCTGGGCGATGCCTGCGACGCCGATGACGACAACGATGGGGTGGTGGACGTGGATGACAACTGTCCCTTCGTTGATAACCCTTCTCAGGCCGACGCCGACGACGATGGAGTGGGAGATGCCTGTGATCTGGATTGATTGGGTGCTTCGCCATGGTCGCTGAAACGAGAACCGGATTGGACCGCCTCTTGACCCGGGGGCTCAACGGACTCAAGGGACGAAAGGTAGGGGTGTTGACCCACCAGGGTGCCGTGGATTCCGGTGGAGTTCATCTCCTTCATCATCTCCTCCAAACCGTTGGACCACCCCACCACTTGTGGTCTCCGGAACACGGCCTGTGGGCAACCCACCAGGACATGGAGACCGTGAACGATGCACCCCGAGACCCGGTCTTCGACCTCCCAGTGCGCAGTCTCTACGGCAAAGAGGAATCCACCCTCGGGGCTTGCCGCCGGGAACTGGAGGAACTGGATCTGCTCATCGTCGACCTCCAGGACGTGGGAGCCAGATACTACACCTACGCAGCGACCGTCTACCGAACCCTCGCCAACGCCTCTGGCCTGGATCTGGAGGTGCTCCTTCTTGATCGTCCAAATCCCATTGGCGGGGCCATCGAGGGGGGCCTGGTTGCCCCCGAATACCGCTCCTACGTGGGGGAGTTCTCGATCCCCCATCGCCACGGAATGACCCTGGGAGAGTTGACCCTGCTGGGAGCTTTGGAAGGGGGGCTGGACCTCTCCATCGAGGTGTTGCCTGTGGAGGGGTGGAATCCCCAAATGAACTTCGTTGACACCGGCTTGCCCTGGATTCCTCCCTCTCCAAACATGCCCAGCCTGGCTACCGCCCTGGTCTACCCCGGCGGCTGCCTCGTGGAAGGAACCCTCCTTTCTGAGGGGCGAGGCACAACCACCCCCTTTGAGGTTGTGGGAGCCCCCTTCGTGGATGCCCGCCGCTGGGTTGCTACGCTGGAAGAGATGAAACTCCCCGGAGTGCGGTTCCTTCCAACGGCCTTTCGCCCCATGTTTCAAAAGCACGCCGGGGTGGTCTGCAACGGAGTACGCCTGGTGGTTACAGAGCCCCGCCGCTTTCACTCCCTGGCCTGTGGACTGGCCCTCCTCCAATCTGCCTTCCGGTTGTGGCCCGATTCCTTTGAATGGAGAACGAAAGAGTACGAATTCGTCACCGACCGGCTCGCCATCGACCTTCTGTTGGGGCAGTCCTGGATTCGGCCCGCACTGGAAT
>CALFHQ010000526.1 GCA_937876385.1 uncultured Pseudomonadota bacterium | reverse complement strand
ATTGTCCATGATTCACCTCCGGTTTCTCTTTGGAACGATTGTGATTCGTCGACGGAACTCCTCGAACAAGAGTCGGCACAGCCACCGCTATCAATATCAGTCCAGGCCAAGCTCCCAGCAGAGAAAGGCCCGCCATGAACTTCTCTGGAAGCTCAACGATTCGGGAGAAGAGAACCACCAACAGCACATACACGACTCGCCCAAAAAGCAGAGTCGGTAGAAGGCTCAGCAAGGGGTTTTGCCGAGGCCATCGGGTGTGGATTGCCGAGAGTACCCCAGCCATGAAAGACAACTCCAGGGCCATGAAAACCGCTACCGGCGGAAAGAAGGGGGGCATCCCGGTGACAGCTCCAGACAGCAACGGAACGATGAAAGCAGTAGAAGCTGCGGCTACCGACGACACATAGAATGCCAAGGCCACCAGGGGAAGGTACATGGGGAGAAAGACGTGACCGAGATGCACCAGGTGAAAGAGGACAGGCAGCAGCAGGGCCGTGGCCCCGAACAATCCGCAATAGGCCAACTCCCGCGCTGTGAGACCGTTGTTCATGTCAGATTCCCACCTTCAGTCCAATCAAGACGTTGAATCCCGGCATGGGATACCCCTCCACGTAGGCAGTCTGTTGATTCAAGCAATTGCGCAGAAAGACGTAGGGTTCCAGGGTGACGCCCCGGTCGGGGAAAGCGTACCGATACCGTATCGCCAAATCCATCAGATAGACATCGTCCAATTGATTTCGGGAGTAGTTGGCCATGTAAAGCCCATGTACCCACTCTCCAGTAAGGCTGGCACCCAGGAAGTGGCGACCGAAGGGCTTGGCCAGGGCGACGATGAAGTTCACCTTCGCCTCCGGGTTCTGGCGGGTGTACCGCCCCACATCTCGCCAATCCCCGCTCAGGGACACCGACAGAGGTCCCAATTCTTTCACAGCGACGCGACCTTCCCCTCCCCAGACGAGGACCTGGTCCACGTTGACAACCTCCGCTGCGGGCCATACGCCAAAGGTCCGAATCAAGTCGTCCGCCTGCGTACGGTACGCCGTCAGAGCTGCCTCGAAGTGTTGGGTCTCAATTGAAAAACCCACGTCCCAATTCAGCGAAGTCTCCGGTTTCAAGTCCGGGTTGGCGGTGGGAAATGGAAGATACAGTTCACGTAACGTCGGTGCCCTGAAATTTCGACTGATTCGGGAATGCAGCGCCAGCCACCCAAGGGGCGTCCATTTGACCCCCGCCTTGTATAGAAACCGGGTGCCCCAGGTGAAACTGTGGAGCCCCCGTCCCCCGGCCACAAGAGTGAGCCAGCGCCACGGCTGAATGGTGACCTGCCCGTATCCAGACAGTTCGGTCAGAGCCTCCATGGGGGTCTCCTCTTTGGAGACTCTGTTGTCGATGTCCCCCCCCACGTGCTGCCCAGACAAGCCCAGCAACAACCGAGTCGTGCGATGGAGCCGCAGGGAGCCCTCGACAATGGCCCCCGTCACCGTGTCTTGAGAGAGAAACCCGTCGTAGAGACGGTGTTCGCCAAAGTTGAAATAGGGGGTCAACGACAGGGACAGCATTCGAGGCGCCCACTCCAGTCTGGCCGAGGTGTTGCTTCGCCAGACATCGTACCAGTGGTTCGAGTAGGGATGACTCACCGGCCCAGGGTCTGCCCCCACGAGGTGCACGAACTTCTCTCGAATGGTCAAACGCAGGTCACTTCGAAAACCGTATCTCGCAGCGGCAAGCCCCACCACCTGGTTGCCCCCGGCACCCGCCCGGTGCCCGTCGGTGGTCATTGCGTGGAAGGCAGTGGCTAACTCGAAGTTGTTCCACTTCGCCAATCCGGCGACGGTTTCACGAACCGTTGCGTAACTGCCGTAAGCGACGTCGTTGGACCACT
>CALFHQ010000525.1 GCA_937876385.1 uncultured Pseudomonadota bacterium | reverse complement strand
ACGGTTACTACCGTGTGCTGGTTCGAAGCAAACACCGTGAGCGACGCTCGAGTCGCATACGGTTCCATTCGTCCCATGCCCGTTCGAAGCACCGAAGCAGAGTCCGAGCTTGTGGGCCGAGTTCCCACATCAGAGGACATCGTTCGAGCAGCCGCCAGAGCCTCTGGAGCTATCGACCCATCCCAGGACTACCGCTACTCCAAAGAGTATCGAAGCCGCTTGCTAAAGGTCTGGACCAAACGATGCCTGACTTCGATATTGACCCCCGAGACCGAGGTGGAAGCATGAAGATCAAACTGACCATCAACGGGCGAGAACGCCTGTCGGACGTCCCGGAAGGGGAACGCCTCCTTGATACCCTGCGAAACCTCGGATACACCGGGGTAAAACGTGGCTGTGACGAGGGAACCTGCGGAACCTGTGTCGTCCTCTTGGACGGAAAGCCCGTAAACTCCTGCATGCTCTTCTCCCACGGAAGTCAGGGCGCAGAAATTACCACCATCGAGGGTCTCGGAACCCCCCAGAATCCACACCCCATCCAGCGAGCCTTTGTGGACGCCGGCGCCGTTCAGTGCGGCTTCTGCACCCCGGGAATGGTGCTCTCCACCAAAGCCCTCCTGGATGTCAACCCAGACCCCACCGAAGACGAAATCAAGCTCGCCCTGGACGGCCAGCTCTGCCGATGCACCGGCTATGTCAAAATCATCGACGCGGTGAAACGGGCAGCATCTCTCCTGTCAGAGGAGAGCAAAGTCAGCGGAGGTGCGTCATGAAGGAACAGAAGAACATGAAGCAGGTGGGGCAACCTGTCCTGAAATCAGACGGAATCGCCCTGGCAACGGGTGCCGAGAAGTTCGTCTCCGATGACCTTCCCTACGGCACTCTCGTGGCGAAAATCCTCACCAGCCCCCACGCCCACGCCAACATCCGACGTATCGACGTGGAAGCTGCCAGAGCCCTCCCCGGGGTCCACGCTGTGCTCACTTACAAGGACGTTCCCCGAGTGCCCCACACCACCGCAGGGCAGGGGTTCCCCGAGCCCAGCGCCTACGACACGTTCACCCTGGACAAAAAGGTTCGATACGTGGGGGACCGCGTAGCGGCGGTGGCAGCAGAGACCGCCGAGATTGCCATTGAGGCCATGAAGCTTATCGATGTGGACTACGAAGTTCTCCCGGCCATCCTCGATCCTCGCAAATCGATGAAGCCGGACGCCCCTCGAATCCACGACGAGCCCGAAGCCTATATGCCCATCCCCGTTCCCTACGACCCCAGCCGGAACATGGCCGCACAGTGCCAGGCTGAAGTGGGAGACGTTGACCGGGCCCTGGCCGAGGAGGCCGACGTTGTAGTGGAAGGGGAGTTCAGCATCCAGCAGGCAAGCCACTGCGCCATGGAACCTCATGTCGCCATGGCCTATATAGATCCCAGAGGACGCCTGGTGATTCGAACCAGCACCCAGGTGCCCTTTCACGTTCGACGAATCGTGGCCCAGCGCCTGGAACTTCCAATCAGCAAAGTTCGGGTCATCAAACCCCGAATCGGTGGAGGTTTTGGCGGCAAACAGGAAGTGCTCTTAGAGGACATCGTGGGGGCCCTGGCCCTGGCCACCGACAAGCCGGTTCTCCTGGACTACAACCGAGCAGAAGAGTTCGTCTCCAGCCGGACCCGACATCCCCAGATTCTGCGGGTGAAAGCAGGGGCCAGAAAGGACGGAACCCTTGTGGGCTACGACCTCGACATCCTCATGGATACCGGAGCCTACGGCTCCCATGCCCTCACCGTGGTATGCAACTCCGGAAGCAAGACCCTCCCGCTGTATCGCTGGGAGACCATTCGCTTCCGAGGAACCAGCGTCTACACCAACCTCCCAGTGGGCGGCGCATACCGTGGATACGGCGCCACCCAAGCCTACTTCCCCCTGGAAGTGCTCATGGACGAATTGGCCGAGAAGCTCGGCATGGATCCCTTGGAACTTCGCCGGATGAACCACATCCAGGAAGGAGAATCGAGCCCCATCTTCGCTGCCTTGGGAGAAGGAAAACCCGGGGTATCGCAAAGCGTCGACAGTGTGGGACTGGGCCAGTGCATCGAGCTGGGTGCCCAGGCCATCGGCTGGGAAGAGAAGAGAAAACGACCCAAAGACCAAGGCCCCATCAAACGGGGTGTTGGAGTCGCTTGCCTGATGCAAGGTTCAAGCATTCCCGAAATCGACATGGGATCAGCCTACCTTAAAATGAACGAAGACGGAGGATTCAACCTCCAGGTTGGAGCAACGGACCTCGGAACTGGAAGCGACACCGTTCTGGCTCAAATCGCTGCCGAAGTCCTGGCTGTCAAAACCGAACGCATCCAAGTGTACTCGTCGGACACCGACTTGACCCCCTTTGATGTGGGCGCCTACGCTTCCAGCACCACCTATCTCACCGGCAACGCCGTGCGAAAGGTAGCTCAAGATGCCGCTCGCCAGATCATCGGAGTGGCCGCGGCCATGCTCGAGTGCAGCCCCGACGACATCGTCCTCGAAAACGAGACGGCCACCGGCCCGGACGGACGCTCGGTGACCTACGAAAACATCGGAATGCGGTCGATGTACGAAACCGACCAGTTCCAGATTCAGGCTACGGCCTCCCACATCTCCCACAAGTCCCCCCCACCCTTCTCGGCGCATTTCACCGAGGTGGAAGTGGACACCGAGACGGGAAAAGTGAAGGTCCTGGAGTATGTGGCAGCGGTGGACTGCGGAACAGCCATCAACCCGACCCTCGCCGAGGGACAAACGGAAGGTGCGGTGCTAAACGGTATCTCCTACGCCCTCACCGAG
>CALFHQ010000524.1 GCA_937876385.1 uncultured Pseudomonadota bacterium | reverse complement strand
TGGCTCTGGCCCCGGCCGCATAAAATTTCAACGCCATGGTGCCGTTCCAGAAGGAGCGGCAAGTCCCAAGGTACACCACAGACCGGGGATAACCGACCCCCTGGTAGTGCTCGATGAATTCGGGGAGGATTCCATAAGTGGAGGGTCCCATCACGATTCGTCCCCGCTGGATGTCGGCGTGCTTGTAATCGACGCAAATACCCGAGGCGTTGTTGTTGTTGTTGCTGGCCTCGGTGAGGACGCACTCGGAGCCTGCCGGGCACGTTCCGGCGCCTGTGCAGGTTCCTGTGTTCTGGACGAACTTCGAGCAGTCCACCGGCTCGCCGGTCCAGATGACTTCCTGGCTTCCACTGTGGTTCCAACCGTAGGAGTCCTTCTTCTCCTGACTGAGGTCGGTGAAGTAGGCATCCCCGTGCCCGGTGAGGGCGATGATCCCATACTGGTTCATGTACCGGAACTTGGACAGTCCCGCTTCGGCCCCGGTGAGGGGCTTGGCCCCTGCCAGAACGTACGGAGGGCAGTCGGGCTCGGCCAACAGGTCGTGAATATGGTTGGCTTCGTCAACATCTCCCAACTCAGACTGGAAGGGGCTGAATACGATGGATTGCTTGGACATGACGATGCTGTTGGTCGTGATGGCATAGTCGGTAAGTTCGGTGGTTCCCTGACCGCCGGCACGAATTCCTTCCGGGGAGAAGTTGAAGGCTCCCAGGATTCCATTGTTGTACAGAACCCAGACGCCAAAGCCGTTGGGGCTCTTTCCTGCTTCATCCACCAGCTCGCTTGCCTGGAGGAAGTCCACGACGGCCTGCTGCGCTGTAGGCGCATCCGATTCGGCGATGGTGTCCCAGTAGAGCTGGTTGGCTTCCTGATGGAATGTCTTGGTGTCCTCGCAGGTGCTCTGGGTGATCTTCGCCACCACATCGATGCACTTGATTCGGGAGTAGGCCACGTGCTGCTGGTAGCCGGCAAAGACGTTGGCCCGAACTCGGAAACAACGGGGGCCGGCCACGGGAATGTTGTAAGTCTTCTTCCAGGAGTACACGCCGTCTTCGGCCACTTCGTCTCCGGAGGTACCCACGGCACCGTCGTCCTTCATGACGCTGACGTCGTTGATGCACTCCCCATCGTTGTTGGCTTCGCAGAGGGTCAAAGTTGCCGGGTCAAAGTTCGAGTAAACCCCCATATCCAACCCGAAAATCACCGCTGCCGAAGAGCCCGTGAAAAGCAAACCGGGCTTGATGTCCAATTCGTTTCCAAAGATGAAGACGGGGTTGTGCGTAACCACGATGACGTCGCTGCTTTCTTCCTCACCTTTGTGGGCGGTGACGGTGATTCGGTTGTCTCCCTTGGTAAGCTGAATGGGGCTCGTGTTGAAGAAGGGAGAGCCCTGGGCATAGCCGGTCTGGCCATCTTCGTGCTCCCAACTGATATAATCAGGTTCGCCAACCACCAAGCCGGCGACGGAGAGCTGCGTGGCGATGGATTCACCAGAGCCAGACGCCGAGGGGCCGATGATCTGAACTACCATCTCGGGGGAGGTGAAGAACGGGGGCAAGGTGACTGCGTCCGAGGCATCCGGGGGATTCAGAGCGTCGCCGTCGGTCTCCACATCGGTGACCTCCAGAACGTCTGCATCGTCGGCGACATCAGTGACCTCAGGCTCCTGAGAGTCGCCAACAAGCTCGGTATCATCCTCTATTTCCTGGACGCCGAGAGGGATCGAGTCCTTCCCATCCACCGGATTCAGGTCCCCCGTGATGTCCACATCGGAATCCAAATCATTGGTACTGTCGGCAACCAGGTCGTTCTCGATTGCATCGCTGGAACCGTTGTCGCTGGAGGAACAGGCAGCGGCAAACAGAACCAGGAACAAAGCGATAATCCATCTCTGCTTCATCAGGTCGACTCCTCAAACTGTGCATGTTGCATGCGCGAAAACCTCAGGGCATCCTATGAGATTGTACGGGGGAAGGGGTTTCAGTCAAGGCAATTCACCGACGATTATCCGCGGGCGCAACCGCCGCACGACCCATTCGCGTCCTCACCACTCCACGACGCCGTTGTCGCCGTCCACCGTTACCCGTTGGCCGTCTTCCAGGCGTTGGGTGGCGTTCTTGACGTTCACGACGGCGGGAACTCCGTATTCTCGGGCGACGACGCAAGAGTGAGAGAGGGGGCCACCTAGTTCGGTGACGACAGCTCCGGCGACCAGAAACAGAGGGGTCCAGCCGACGTCGGTGAACGGTGCCACCAGAATATCGCCGTCTTGAAGGCGGGTCCCTTCAGACGGAGAGCGGAGCAGGACGACTTTTCCCGTGACCCGTCCTGGGGATCCGGGCAACCCGGTCAAGCGCTTGCGACCGGTGACCTCGGTAGCCTCGGGGGCTACGATACGGTCCCCCTTCATGACGAAATTCGCTGGGGGATCGGGCAACTCCATTAGTGCCTGATGTTCGAGGTAGCGCATCAAAGCCCGCACTCCCAGACCGGCCGCATCGTTTCCTTCCAGGTAGCCAACGTGCTCATCCCGGCCGAGGAAAAACGCCAGTTCGGGGTTATTGATGACCCTTCGCTGGTACATTCTGCGTCCCATTTCGAGGGCCAGAGAGCGATAGAATCCGATGGCATGAACCACACGGCTTCGAAGCTCCTCTCTCGTTCTTGCGGCCTCCTGGGATTCTCGAAGGAGCTTGCGAAACATGGGGTTCAACGCCTGAGGAAGGCGGTTCAGAACTCGCCTGGTGACCTGCTCTCGAACCCGCTTGCGGTCAGAAACGAGCTTCTCGGGGTCCATCAAGTCCGGGTTCTCCACATGCTTCTTCAGCACCGACAACGGAAACACCGGGTCGTCTCGCCACCTGGGTTCGGACAGCTCGGCCTCTCGGATGGCGCGATGGCCGTGGCTCTCCAGAAAGGCATCCACCGCCATGAGGAGGGACTTACACTCCCCCTCTCCTTTGTGGAGGCGCTCCATCAATTCATCAGCGGGGGTCTCCAGGACGATTCGGGTCAACTGTGGGGATTGCTGCACCTGCCTCGCCATGCGCACGAGATCCAATCCGGGTTCGGCGCTTCGAACCCCCGACAGTCCGGAGAAAAGCTCCCTCTCCAGTTGCTCTGCTCGTCCCCCGACCATTTGCCGAAGAACAATGCTGGTGGCCAGATAGGCAGCGAGAAACTGTCCCGAATACTCCAGCATCAGAGTGCCCGTTTCGTCGAACACGCTCTCGGTTTCGTGGTGCAGTTTCAGCAACTCGTTGTCCGTCAACTGGGAGAGGTCAATGGACTCGAAGCGCAAACGGAAACGCTTGAACTGCTGGGTCCACAGCGCCACCCGCGCCGAAATCATCACCCGCTGGGCCAGGAACATCACGGCGGTCCAGGGAAGCCGACTGAGGAATCCCGCCCGTCCCAGGCGTCGATAGGTTCCAGGAAGCTCCTCCACGCCGCCCCCGCCGGCCACCTGCATCAACATCTGAGGAGTGATGAAGGGGATCTGGGATGCCACGGACATGAATTCGGAGAGGTTCAGGTAGATTCGCCCTCGCACCGACCCGACGATGGCGTACTCTTCGGGAACTCGACACCCCAACCCCCGAAATGCGTGCACGAGCCCCTGGCGTGAGAACTCCTGGATGACGGACCAGGTTAGGGGAGTACCCACCCCGGGGAGGGCCTCTCCGACGTTTGCATTGGACCACACCTGCCGCTTCACTCGCCCCCGCCCACCGGTAATTGGGCGGGCTTGCAGAAGGTAGATGCGATTTCGCCATTCGGCCCATTCGAGGTCCTGGGGGGAATCGAACAGTCGCTCGGCCCGCAGCGCCAGACGATGCAACCGGGAAGCAAGCGGAGCGTCCAGCACCGGCATGGTGGCCTGTTCTACCGACAGCTCGACGGTTTCGGTTTCTCCCATCGGGTTGGGAACTCGCATGGCGTCTTTGTGGGCAATGTCC
>CALFHQ010000523.1 GCA_937876385.1 uncultured Pseudomonadota bacterium | reverse complement strand
GACGAAGCGTGCGACGACGGGGACCCGTGCACGTCCGGTGACTTCTGCATGGAGGGAGACTGCCTCCCTGGAATCGACGTCTGCGTCGATTGCTCAGACCCTGATCTCCAGGGACACTCCTGCGACGACGGACGGGACAATACACTCCACGATTTCTGCTTCGAAGGCCGGTGCACCGGAATGCGGTTGGCCACATGGGAGACTCCCGATGGTGACCGTGCCCTGGTACACATGACCTCCATCGACTGGGTCTTCCACCTCGCAGGCATCGAATTCGGCGGTTCTCAGAGCACCTGGTCCGACCGAATCATCAAGCTGTGGACCGGTGGAGAGTGGATGCCCTTGGCTTCCTATCCGGCTGGAACCTTCGCCGACATTGACGGGAAAGTCGCTGTGGGTCCCGGTGACCAGGTCTACTACTACGGCGGCGCCTGGACCGCAAACTCTGACCTGCGCAACGCTCTCCTCGCTCAGTGCCCGTCAATGGGCGATGGCGTCGAGCCGAAGGTGGTCTCCTATCGAACCTTCGAAACGAACCCGGAGTCGCCAGCCTCTCAGGTCTCCCAGACCGTGGCCGTGGGATTCGAAGTGGACAGTTCCAAGCTCCTCACCGGCTGTCTTGCTGCCTTGTGTGGCTATGCCGCGGGGGAAGGCTGGGTCTGCCGACGAGTGACCTACAGCACCCTCGGCCTCGACTTCACCAGCGGTCTGAAGGTCACGGCAACCGCCATTCGAGCCGGAGCGCTGAGCCAATCCTGCGGTGTGCTGGAGAACCTCTGCCCCGCCTCCTCGGACGACCCAACGACTCTGGCGGTGCGAAAAACGGGTTCCTCCAACGTCATTGAGCTGGGCAACATCGCGCAAGGACTCCTGGGCCTCACCTGGGAGAGCCGATACGAGGCCGAATTCACCCCCGACACAGGCCCGTTTTCCCCCGCCATCACGGCCATCACCCGCACGCCCTCCGGAAAGCTGGTGGCGGTGGGAACTCACGAACTCATCCTCACCGAAGGCTTGAGCGACTCGGGAGAAATGGAAACGGTGCCCCTCTCTTCCTTCCAACCAAACATGCACTACTCTGGAGTCCGAGTGGAAGCGCAGACATTGGTGCTTTCTGGAAACCGAATCGAGCCAACACAAGGGGAAAGCGGGGGCTTCTGGGTGGACTCAGGGCTCGTCGTCGCACCCGCGTGGATTCTCAATTCCGATGGAGCAGACTCGCTAAGCGCCCACTTCATCAACGTGGCCTCCTTCCCGATGTGCTCTGGTTGCTATGACGCTACCCTCACCAAACACCTGGGTCTGCAAGATCTCGCCTGGGTGGGGGAGCACCTCTCGACTCCGGGCGTCGGCTCCAGCGAAGATCCAATCTTCGGTGTCGCCGGAACATTCCCGTCCGCTGATGGCAGCC
>CALFHQ010000522.1 GCA_937876385.1 uncultured Pseudomonadota bacterium | reverse complement strand
GTCACCTCTGCCCACACCCGGAGACGCCGCCGCTCCTCAGAACCCCGAGGCCACCAACTCTGCCACGGACGTTCCTTCAACCAGGGGTGCCTCCGAGCCAGTTCCAGCCACAGCGGAGCAAACACTTCGTCGTCGGCGCCCAAGCAAGCCCCGGCAAGCCACAACTGCTCCACGGAGTGCTCCGGCGACGGAAAGGGAAGACCCATCAGACGATGCCGATCCAGGTTGGTCGCAACCGAAAGCCTTCGAGCGACAGCATCGAACACAAAGGAGTTCAACACCACCAACGCCGCCAGGGTGCCCTCGACGGTCCCCCCGATGAGCGTCGGTGCCTTGTCGTCACAGGGGATGTTGGGTGCCAACGCCGCGATGACGGTGCGCTCGTCGCTGTTGCGAGCCACCCGCCGAACGACAATTTTGACGCCTCCGGGTGGATTTCCCACTGGACTGGTTCCGGTTCCAACGACAAACCGGGGCTCCCAACCCTCTTTGGGACCGTAACGCACCCATCGACCCCGCCCCCCCTCCCTGCTCCAACGCTGCCCGCGCCACCGATACTGCGTGAAGGTACCCCCCTGGATCACCGGTGCGAAGCCGGCGTCAAGCACCCGAGAGAGGGAGAAGGGTGGAGCAAAGAGAGCGGAGTGTTTTCCCCCCTCTTCGGACTTCGTGGTGGTGCTGGACAAGTCCAACTCTCGTCGGTATCGAATCCGCCAGGGTGGCTTGTGGGGTGGGGTTCCGCTGTCGAAGATTCGCTCCAGGAAGGTGGCGTCGGCTGTGCCAGACAACTCTGGAATGGCCAAAGTCTGGGGGTTCATCTTTTCCAGGAGGGTCACGGGAAGGGTTTGCAAGGGATGTATCGACTTCTCCCAACCCATTCCCGGCTGGGAGAGGAAGGCCGTATCGATGCTGGTGGTGGAACCTCCCTTCTGGGCCACGACTGCGCAGAACTTGAATCGCCCGTCGATGGGAAAGAGGCGAGACCGGTTCTCCATTCCGATGAGACGCTCAAAACGGCATTTTTGCATCAAGTGTCGACGCAATGAGGCGGCCCCTCGGTCCGAGTAGAGGCCCGAGGGGGCCAGCATGGCGATTCGTCCGGTTTCTTTGAGAAGAGAAAGGCTTTGCTCGAGGAAGAGCTTGTACAGGTTGCCGTCTCCACCCTCCTGAAGGGAGAAGGGGGCCTTGCTGCCCATATTTCGAAGGGTGGAAAAGCGTTGCCAGTGCTTCAGCGCGTCGCACTGTTCCAGCCATTCCCGCTTAAGGTCGGGTCGTTCTTTCAGTTCTTCACTTCGTTTGCGGGCCCACTGAGGGTTCAAGCAGGAGAGAAGTGGGTCTCGGCTCTTGACGAAGCGGCTCCAGTCAGGGCGGGGTACTTCCCACGGTGGGTTGGTGACTACGGCGTCAAAGCCCCGGTGCCCGGGAGCTTCGTCTCCGAAAGCATCGGGAAACTCCAGGGGAAAATGGAAGAATCCCCACCCCAAGGCCAACTCCTGGACCAAGCTGCTTTCTACGAGGGGGTTCTTTGAGTACCAGTCGAGGGGACCGGGAGCAGATTGGGTGCGCTCGTCGGGCCAAAACCACAATGCGCACCAGGCGTCCAGGGAGGATTGGAGCTTGGAGAAGAGCTCGCTTCCACGGACCGAGTGTGTGTAGAGGTGCTGCTTGCGGCGTTCCCACCCCGCCGGCACGGCCTGTAATTCCCGGTATCTGCGCCGAATTCCCTGAAAGGCACGCCTTCGGGGCAGTTGGAGTTCCAAGAGAGGCAACGTGGGTTCCGATTCTCCCCGCTGGATGGTCCTATGCTCGCTCTGGATGCGAAGAATTCCGGGGTTCGTGTGACTGGACTCCCGGCGGCTCCAGGAAGCCATGGGATAGTGGTCGAGGTCCTCCAAAGTGGCTCCCAGGAGGGAATTTCCGGGTCGAACGCGGTGGTCTAAGAAGGTCAACGGGAGGGAAGGGTCAAGAGTCTCCAGCCACAGGGAGAGGCGGGCGGTTTCTACAGCCACAGGGTCGATGTCCACCCCGTAGAGACAATGTTCCACGACGTACCGCCGCAACAGGACTCCAAGCAGCCCTTTGAACCCGTCGTCTTGAGGGCCTATGGGCATTTCGAAGGCGAGGGTTGGTGTCAAACGAACGCAGGTTGCCCCTCTCCAGCCCTTTGGGGGGGCGGTTGCGCCAGCCGGGGCGAGGCAGTTGTGTTCGAAAACGCTCTGGGTCAGTGTGTTGGAGAGGTAGTGCAATGCTGCGACGAGGAAAGCGCCGGAGCCGCACGCAGGATCAAGAACCCGACGGGAAAGCAGTTCTTCTGGGGAAACTGCGGCGCTATCACGACGGCACAGGGGTTCAAGGGCCATCTCCACGAGGGGGTTCACCAGGACCCCCGGGGTGTAATAGCGGCCTCCACCCCGAAAGCTCGAATCCCGGCCAACAACCAGCCACTGATTTGGAGAGGCGGTATTCTGAATGAGTTCGGCTGTGTCCTTGCCCGCCATTCCTTTGAATCCCTCTAAGGGAATGGCCAGGAGGTCGGTGCGGGAGACCCAGGGATGTCCGGGGAGCCTGAGTTGGACGGTTTCGTCCCCGTTGGGGCGCCTCAACTCAAGCTCCAGAAGCTCTTCGTAGACCCGTCCCAGGCCGTCCAGTCGGCCCTCGTCTGGGTCTTGGTTCAGCAGCTTCGTGATGCCGGAGAGGTGAACCAGCAGGTCTTCGTCGGAGGGGCCGGGCATGTCTTCGAGGGATTTCAGGATCCTTCCGGTAGAGGTTTGGGGATCTCCCGGTTCAAAGAAAGTGGTTCCGTAGGGGGGCATGGGAAGCTGCGGGTGGGAGCTTCCCTGGTGAATCAGTCGACAAAGGGATGAGAACCGGACCCAGCCGGTGTGGGTGGTCTTCCAATTCATTGGGTCTCCTCTTGCAAGCTCCCGTTTCCATCCCTTCACCCCGTATCCGTGGCTGTATTCCGGAGAATTCGTGGGGAAAAGGTGTCGCTCCTCGGCTTCCATGACGAAGATCCAGCGAAGGACGATTCGGATGGTCGCTTCCCACAAGAGAACCGGATCTGGTTCGGAGGGAAGGTGAGGGGTGGCAGCGGTCAAGATGTCCTGGACGAAGGGTGAGATCACCCCGGAGTGGTTTTTCGAGGGTGCCATGATCAATTCCCCTTCAAGATGATGCAGAGGGCCTCCGGGCGAACCTGAACGGGTGCTTTGAGGCGCCATCGATGGGCGTCTGTTCTCTGTCTTGTTTCTCGTTTTTCGAGGGTGAAGGCGTCCTTCACTGATCGGTGGAAGCGGTGTCGGCGACCCAACTCCTGGCGAATCTCCGCCTCAAACCGGAGGTGGTCCTCCCGGTGTTCGAGGAAGAGGTAGCCTCGGCTCTTTCGCTGGGTTTCGAGGCGTCGCAGTTGCGCCTCGAGGCGGGGGCGTTTCGACCGAAGGTCCACGGTTTTCAATTCGTCGAGGCTTCGTTCCAAAGCGCGGGTGCGGCGATGGTGCTCGATGAGACCCTCTTGCCAGAGGGTGGACGTGAGCTGACGGGTCAACACCGCGCTCACACGTGCGGGAATTTGCCACAAGAGGGGTTGCCACTGGGGCCACAGCAGTTGTGTGGTTTTGGTGGAGGCGGAGGTCGTCGAGAGGGAGATTGATTCTGCCCATATTTGCCCTGGATGTTGCTGAGTCGAGGGATCGGTCGGGATTCCAACGAGGGCTGGAGGGTAGGTGTTACGCCAGATGATTCGCCAGCCCAGGGGAGTGCAACTCAAGGGGGTAAAGAGGGTGCTTGACCAATCGTGGACGATCTCTCCCCAGGTGTTGAAGGCTCTAGCGTTCAGAGTCCAGAGGAGGGCTGCGTCGGTGCCCTTTGGCAAGGTGGCCGTAATGGCGGTCCATCGGGTGATCCCGGCGGACCCTGCCAGGGTGAGGGGTTCCAGTTGGGACAGAAGGGAGGTCGCCGAATCAGCGGGGCCGGGAAGAGAAACGTTGGAGAGCAGTCTTCGGGAGATCTCGGATACGTCTTTTGGGGTCCGCCGGAGGTGCTCGTCGAGGCGGCGATGCCACAGCGAGGCGCCGGGATGGCTGGGGGTGTTGCACAGGGCGGGGGCGCTCTCGTGGAAACGGGGGACTGCGGGAAAGAGGATTGTTCGGTGGGGTTCTTCAGGCTTGTTGAAGGATGGCAATGGGTTGAAAGGACCTACGTCGTCGCTCACTCGTTCCTGCTTCTGGGACAGCCGGTCAATTAGTTCAAGTTCCAGGGGGTGGTCTGTGTGGGGGAGGAAGATTTGCACCTGTCGATGCTGCTGGTGGCGGTCGAGGCGTCCTGTTCGTTGCTCCACTCGGGCGGGATTCCACGGCAGGTCGTAGTGGTAGAGCAATCGGGCGGTGTGTTGCAGGTTGAGTCCTTCACTGCCGGCATCGGTGGAGAGGAGAATCGCCTTTCTGGACCTCCCCTGCACGAACTGTTTGACTCGCTTCCGGCGGGTGGTCTCGAGGAGCTGCCCGTGGAGGGTGATCAAGTGCTCGGATAGCTCGGGATAGTCCAGGCGGAGGCGCTCTTCGAGGTACTCGAGGGTGTGGCGGTATTCGGTGAAGACCACACAGCGCTCCTCGCCGTTCCATCGGTTCCCCGCCAGGAGATGCTCTTTGAGCCATTGGGCAAAGGTCGCAAAACGAGAGTCATCCACTTCGAGAGCTCCTTCGTCGGGGATCCACGAACCGAGTTGGGCATCGATGGACTCCAGGCGTCGGCTCCAGCCGGCGGGGACGCTTTCTACGGGGACATCTTTGGAAGCGGATTCCTGGAATCGCAGCCAGGTGTGACGAAAGGCTCTAGGGGAAGAAAGCAGTCGTTTGGCGAGGGTTTGGCCAGACAGTGCTGGGGCCATGACGGACGCCGGGGTACCGGACAGAGAGCGGAGAAACTGCTGGAAGTCGGCGATGGAATCCAGAAGCGCTTGCTCTTTGCTCGATGGGAAGACGGGCAATTCGTGGAGGGTGCGGAGTTTCCGCCGAGGGGGGCTGATTTGTTTGCGGGTGCGTCGGATTACGACTTCCTTCATGGCTTCCAGTTGAGCTGAGGTGGGAACTGCTGTGGTCAAAAAGCGCAACGGGTCGAGGATTTCGAGGAGGGAGGTGAAAGAGCGTCTGAAGCCGTTGTGAGGGGTGGCGGTGAGGAAGAGCCGGTGCTCGAACCACGGGGCGATCTGCCGGAGCATGGTGGTGAGTTCGCTCTCCGGGGTGTGCGGTTGGGGGAGGAAGTGGTGTGCCTCGTCGACTATCAGGACATCAAAGGGACGGCGCCCATTTTCTGTTCGGCGTGGAGGGTTGAGAAGGAGATTTTTCACCGGATCGGTCTTGAGAAAATGGGGGGAGGCGATGACCAGGGACCAGATATGAAAGGGGTTTGCCTGGGAGCCCATGGAATTACGAAGGCGTTGCAGTGAGCTTTGATCCAGGATGTGAAAGGGGAGGTCGAAGTGGTGGTTCATCTCCTCTTGCCACTGTCGTCGAAGGCCCGGTGGGCAAAGGACGAGGACTCGGCGGATGCGGCGTCTGAGGAACAGTTCCTTGATGATTAGCCCTGCCTCGACGGTTTTGCCCATCCCCACATCGTCGGCGACGAGCAGACGGATTCGGGGTTGCTTCATGGCCTGAACCAGGGGAACGAGTTGATGTGGGAGGGGGGTGACGTGACTGGCCGAAGGGGCCAGCAGGGCGGGGTGGGATTCGTCGGAGTGGAGGCTTTGGGGGACGTCGGGCATGGCCGGATAGGGGAGAGTATGGAGCCAACGACGGGTCAACGTGTAGGCCTGGTAGGAGTCTGGGGACATGGGAGCGGTT
>CALFHQ010000521.1 GCA_937876385.1 uncultured Pseudomonadota bacterium | reverse complement strand
GGTAGAAGTTCCCATCTCCCAGGATATCCCGGTATTCTTTGGCAGCAGCAAAGGCGAGATCGTTCTTCCCCTTCTTGAGATATCGGGAAACCTCTCCAGACAAACAGGCGCTCAGGCCGATGAGCCCCCCGGAGTACCGCCGCAAAAGCTCCTTGTCGATGCGAGGCTTCATGTAAAAGCCTTCAATGAACCCCAAAGAGACGAGCCTGGAGAGGTTCTTGTACCCCTCCTCGTCCCTTGCCAGAAGCACGAGGTGATGCGGCGGATGACCCTTCTGCTTGTGCTCTCGGCCCTTTGGCGCGACATAGACCTCGCATCCGATGATGGGCTTCAGCTTTGCCTTCATGGCGCCCTGGTAGAACCGCAAGGCCCCGTACATGTTTCCGTGATCAGTCACGCTTACGGCGTCGTACCCCAGTTCCAGGGCCCGGGGCCATAGGTCATTGAGGCGGATGGCCCCATCCAACAAGCTGTATTGCGTATGAACGTGCAGGTGAACAAAATCCATGGAGACTCCCTTGCTGAGGTCCGGTCCATTATCAATCATTTGCTTGACATGACAAGGGACAATCAATATACTCGGCGAGCTTGATGGGTCTGTGCGTAGCTAACTAGGCGAAATGATTATGGAAAAAGACCCCCTGTTCCTGGTTCGAATGGACGAAGTTCCCCGCTCCGGGATTGACCGTAAAGGGTCCCTGGATGCCGAGTGGCTCGGACCCCGTGTGGGTCCAATCCATCGACCCGTCGGAAAGGACGCCAAAGTTCGAGTCAAGGCCCGAGCTTTGGGTGACAAGTTGGAAGTGGATGTGAGCATCAATGCCGTCGTTGAATTCGACTGCAGCCGATGCGCAGAGGTTGACAAGAAGGCTTTGAAATTGGACACCCGAGGGCTGTTTATCCCCGAGGGAAGACACCGGCACATGCTGGAAGAAGTGTCCATGGACGAAGACCGGATGGACAACACGTTCCCTTACAAAGGCAACGTGGTCGACCTGGAAGAGCTGTTCACCGACCTCGTGGCTCTCAGCCTCGAGCAGTTCCCGGTTTGCAGCGAATCATGCAAAGGACTCTGCCCCCAGTGTGGGGAGAATCTGAATACCGGCCCCTGTCAGTGCCGGACCGAGAAGATAGACCCTCGTTGGCAGGCTTTGGCGGGGATCAAAGAGAAATTGGAAAACTAAGGCTGTAGACAAATAGGGGAGGAAACCATGGCTGTCCCGAAGAAAAAAACATCGAAAATGAAGACCAGAAGCCGACGAGCTGCAAACAGCAAAGTTCACGCTCGATCCCACGCCTACTGCTCGTACTGTGGCGCTCCCAAGATGCCGCACCGCGTCTGTGGCAACTGCGGCTACTACAAGAACCGACAGGTCCTGCCCATCGAGGAATACGACTAGGCAATACCCGTCTCCAGCTCACCCCTCCTCAACTCCTGAAGTGGAAAAAGACCACGTCGCCATCCTTGATGGCGTAATCCTTCCCTTCGATCCGCGCAAGCCCTCGAGACCGAGCCCTTGACTCCCCTCCAGCACCATCGAAGTCCCCAAAGGAAATCACTTCGGCCTTGATAAACCCTTCCTCCATGTCCGTGTGGATGCGCCCCGCTGCCTGAGGCGCAGAGGTCCCCTTGGGAATGGTCCAGGCCCGAAGCTCCGCACCCACCGTTGTGTAGAAGGTCAGCAAACCCAGGCGCTCGTAGCCTGTCGTAACCACCCGCTCCAACGCCAGCCGCTCCAACCCCAGGTCTTCCATGAACAAGGTGCGGTCCTCTGTGGACAGAGAAACCAACTCGCTCTCCAAACGGGCGCATACCGCAATGCACGGAATGTTCTGACCGACGAGATGGCGCCGCAGCGGAGACAACAACTCCTCTTCCCGGGATATCTGCTCCTCCCCGATATTTGCCACCAGAATGGCCGGCTTGGAGGTCAACAGAAAGAGGTCTCTCAGCACGACCTCCTCCTTTTTGTCACGAGGCTTCACCATGGACGCAGGTATCCCGCCAGAGAGGCTGACTTCCAGCCGATGCAACAAGTCCACCTGGCGGCGGGCATCCTTGTCTCCCACCCGAGACATCTTCTCTGCCTTCTCTCGCCGGCGCTGCACAGTGTCCAGATCCGCCAGCATCAACTCGGTCATGATCACGTCGAAATCCGACAGCGGATTCACCACCTCGTGAACGTGGCTTACCTTGCTGTCCGGGAACAACCGCACCGTGTGAACGATGAGGTCCACCTCCCGGATGTGCGACAAAAATCGGTTCCCCAACCCCTCCCCCTCGTGGGCGCCCTTCACCAGCCCGGCAATGTCAACGAAACTCAAATGGGTTGGGGTCATCTTCGGAGGGGCAACCAACTCTTGGAGCCGATGGAGGCGAGGATCAGGCACCGCCACCGTCCCCTCTTTGGGTTCAATAGTGCAAAATGGATAGGCCGCTACCGCCGCGCCCGCTGATGTCAGCGCATTGAACAAGGTGGACTTCCCCGCATTGGGCAGTCCGACAACACCG
>CALFHQ010000520.1 GCA_937876385.1 uncultured Pseudomonadota bacterium | reverse complement strand
CCACTGCCCCCACCACCCCGAGGGACAGTCCCGCCCCGGTGGATGCCAGCAGTCGGGGGACCACCAACCATTCCACGGGGTCCACATTGGAGAGCTTCATGGCTTCAATCTGGTCAGTGACCTTCATGGTTCCAATCTCGGCCGCATACCCGGTGCCCACGCGAATGGAGAGGAGCAGTCCGGTCATCACCGGGGCCAGTTCTCGAATCCCCATCTGGATCACTCCGGCGCCGAGGACCGAAAACTCGGGGAGCACCTTCGCCATCTGGGAAGCCGTCTGATAGACCCCGAGCATGCCGATGAACGCCATGGTCACGGAGACAAAGAGGATCGATCGAACGCCGGCCTCGAAGTACTGCCGCAACACCTCCGACGGGTTCACCCGCAGGCGACCGATGGACCACAGGCTCTGGGAAAGGAGTCGAACAATCAGTACCAGTGTCTTCATATCACCCTCCCCACAAAAACCAGAGATAGGTGATGACATAGTCAAGCATGAAGATGCCCAGGGCGGTGGTGACGACACAGCCGTTGACTGCCCGTCCGACCCCTCTGGCTCCACCTTTTACACCGAAACCGTAGGTGGTGCTGACAACCGAGATGACCACCCCGAATGTGGCCGCCTTGATGAGACCAACGAGGAGTTCATCCAAGAGCTCCGACTCAAGCAACGCGTTGACAAAGGACTGCCAATCGATATGGAGCACGAAGTGGCTGGTGGCCATTCCTCCGAGAATGCCGAAGACGTCCCCGATGACGGTGAGGAGCACCAGGGAGACGACGATGGCGACGAACCGAGGCACCACCAGGAAGCGCATGGGATCGATGGCCAGCGCCTTCAGGGCGTCCACCTGCTCGGAAACAACCATCGTTCCAAACTCGGCGGTTGCGTTGGCTCCGACTCGCCCGGAGAACATGATCCCGATGAGTGCTGGGCCGATCTCGGACAGGACGGCGACCCCTCCAACGGCGGCAGCAAAGCCTGTAGCACCGGTCTTGTGAACATAAGTCGCAGTTTGCACCACCATGATAATTCCCACCACAAAGGCGGTGAGAATGACGATGGGAATGGAGCGCACACCGATGATATAAAGCTGTCGACGCAGCTCGTAGGTATCAAAGCGTGGGGGCACCAGGGAGCGAAGGACTCGTGCGAGGGTCAAGAAGAGGCCACCAATGAGTTCGGTGATATCGAGGGTGCCTTTTCCGATGCTTGAAACCCACTGCATGTCGAGAATCGTCCTCCGTGGGCCCAACCATACTAGACAGTGCTGGAAAAGTCAGCGGCGGTCTCGGTTGCCGCCTCGACAAAATCCAGAAAGCGGGGAGAGGTCGCCAGGTGTCGCTGTGACGTCGGTCCGTCGTAGTCCACCGCTCCGTTGTGCAAAAACAGCAACCTCGTTGCCACTGGAAAGAGTCGTTCCAAGTCGTGGGTCGCCACAAAAACGACCCGCTTCCCTTCTTGTGCGAAGTCCCCAAGGAGACGCATGATCTTGGCCGAGTTGATTGGATCAAGCCCGGCCACCGGGTCGTCAAAAACGGCAATGGGGGGGCGAGCTGCCATCACTCGAGCAATCGCTACTCGACGTCGCATCCCTCCGGACAGTTCGCCGGGGAACAGGGTTGCGGCCGAAGCCAATCCCACACGATCGAGGGCTTCTCGAGCTCTCGACGAGATCTCCTCTGCTCCCAGAATCCCTTGGTGTTCCAACGGAAAGGTCACGTTGTGATGGACGTCGAGAAAGTCAAACAGGGCGAAGTTCTGAAACTGCAATCCGACGGACTTGCGAACCTCCACCAGGGTGCGGCGCTGCCACCACACGACGGTCTTCCCCATGAGCACCAATGTGCCAGTGTTGGGGCGCAGCAGGGTCGTTAAGACACGAAGAAGCTGCGTCTTCCCAACCCCTCCTCGGCCAATCACCCCCACAACCTCTCCTGCATAGAAATCGCCGGAGAGTTCTCGAAGAACCTGCTTCTTTCGGTATCGAACGGCTATGTTTTGAAGGGAGACCAGTGGGAGGGACATGAAACACTCCAGGCTACAAGTCAACGACCTCTTCAAAGCGCCCAAACACCTTTTCCAGGGAAGCGGTGATCTCACCCATGGTGGCGTTGTTCTTGACCGCTTCCAGGATCGGCACCATCAGGTTGGTGTCCTCTCGAGCGGAGCGTTCCACGGTTTCCAGAGAGCGGGTTACCAGGGAAGCGTCTCGGTTGGTCTTGAATTGCTGCAACGCTTCGCGTTGCTTCTCTTCGGTTTCCTTCGAGATCTTCAACACCGGCTGCACTTTTTCTTCGTCGCTGTGGAACTTGTTGAGCCCGACGACGATGGTCTCTCGTTCCTCAATGGACTTCTGGTACTCATAGGAGGTGTCGGAAATCTGCTTCTTGACGAATCCCGATTCGATCCCCTTGAGCATCCCACCCATGTCGTCAATCCGCTGGATCAGGGCTTCGGCCTTCTCCTCGATTTCATCGGTGAGCTTCTCCAGGGCGTAGGAGCCACCGAGGGCGTCCACAAAATCGCTGACGCCGCTCTCGTACCCGATGACCTGCTGGGTCCGCAGGGCGATGGTTGCAGACTCTGTGGAGGGAAGGGAGAGGGCTTCGTCGTACGAGTTGGTGTGCAACGATTGAGTCCCACCCATGACCGCAGCAAGCGCCTGCAGTGTGACCCGAACGATGTTGTTGAGAGGTTGCTGAGCCGTCAGGGTGCATCCGGCTGTCTGGGTGTGAAAACGGAGGAGCTGACTTCGCTCACTTCTGGCGTGGAAGCGTTCTTTCATGATACGGGCCCACATCCGTCGAGCGGCCCTGAACTTGGCCACTTCTTCCATGAAGTTGTTTGACACGGCAAAGAAGAACGCCAGTCGTCCGGCGAAGGCGTCAACGTCGAGTCCCTTGGCTATGGCAGCATCCACGTATGTGATGGCATCGGCCAGGGTGAAGGCGACTTCCTGCACTGCATCGGCTCCAGCTTCTCGAATGTGGTAGCCGGAGATGGAGATGGTGTTCCAGGAGGGAACCTCCTTGGAGCAGAATTCGAAGATATCGGTGATGAGGCGCAAAGAGGGCTCGGGGGGGAAAATGTAG
>CALFHQ010000519.1 GCA_937876385.1 uncultured Pseudomonadota bacterium | reverse complement strand
GCGATTCTCATCGGCCCATGGATCTTGGGTGTCTCCGGGGTCTCCATTCCGTTCTTTCCGTACTTCCTCATGGCCTTGGGGACCAACTTCTTTAATGTGCTGTCGGTGATTCCTCTGGCAGCGTACCGAATCAAGAAGCAGGCGGGGAAGTTCGTCTTGCTGAGTGTTTCCCAGGCAGTGCTCCAGACGGTCGTCTCGTTGGTTCTCGTGGTGGGATTTGGCGTGGGGCTCATCGGGATGTACTGGAGCTCTCTGTGTGTGGGAGCCTCCTTTGCCGGGATCTACTTCTTCGTGATTTACCGCCACGGAACGTTCACCCTGGACCTTCGACAGATTGGTCGAGGGTTGGCCTTTGCTGTCCCCATCATTCCTGCCACCATCTCCTATCTGGTAATCGACATGGTGGACCGGATTATGCTCGAAACCCATGTGGCGCTTGACCGATTGGGGCTCTATTCGGTTGCATATACCTTGGGTTTTGGAATGACCGTGGTCATTCAGGGAGGGTACCGGGCCTTTGAACCGGAACTGTTCCAACACTATACGCGGCCGGATTTTCCGGCCATTTACGACCGAATCAAGCGAACTTTCATGTTCGTGGTACTGGTGGCGGGAACTGCGTTGGCGCTCTTCTCGCCGGAGGTCATCGCCTTGATGACCGCTCCCAAGTTCCACGAGGCCGACACCATTGTGCCCATTGTCGTACTCGCTGCGTGCCTTCGTGCGGTGGGGATCTTGTATTCGGTGATGCTGGTAGCCTACAAGAAGACCACCGTCAACACCGCCATCGTTATCGTCGCAGCAACGGTGAACATCCTGGCCAACCTGGTCCTCATACCGTCCCTCGGCATCATCGGTGCTGCCTGGTCTACCGTGCTCAGCTTCGCCGTGCTCGCCCCGCTGTCCTACATCATCTGTGAGCGTTCAGGTATCTTGAGGGTTCGTGGCCTCCTGGTGAAGGATGCTTTGGCCTTCCTGGTTGCCATCCTCGCCGTGTGGGGAACCGTCTATGCATGGCGCCCCGAGGGTTTTGTCTGGTCCATTGTCGTCAAAGGAGCGCTCTGGCTGGCCGTGATTGGCCTGCTGGGTGCCATTTACGGAATCTGGCGAGACCTCCCCAGGCTGCTGTCTCGTCGCTCCAAAGCAGATGGAGGGTCTTCATGAGTCGGGTGGCCATCATTCCAGCCCGCGGGGGAAGCAAGCGCATCCCACGCAAGAACATCAAGCCGTTTCTGGGGCGCCCAATACTCTCGTACTCCATTGAGGCAGCATTGCTCAGTGGGTGTTTTGATGAGGTGATGGTTTCTACAGAAGACCTGGAAATTGCCGAGGTGGCTCGCCGATACGGTGCCGAAGTGCCCTTCTTACGTTCCAAAAAGGATTCCAATGATTTCGCCCCCTTAGGAGACGTTATCCGCTCGGTGCTGGAGACCTACCAGTCCCAGGGGAGACCCTTTGACGTGGCCTGCTGCATACTCGCTACCGCCCCATTCATTACCCCGGAGCGCCTTCGAGAGGGGCTGACAAGATTGGAGGCTTCCACTGCAGATGCACTGGTGGGAGTCGTCCCCTTCGACTATCCCATTCAACGAGCCCTTCGCATCCGCAACGGTCGAGAGGAGATGTTCTGGCCCGAGAACCACGACCAACGCTCCAACGACCTGGAAACCGCCTATCACGACTCAGGGCAGTTCTACTGGCTGAAAACCCAGCCCTACCTGGACGGAGACGGCAAACTGCTCCTCGCACACTGCCTCGCTATGGAACTTCCTGCCCTGGAAGTTCAGGACATCGATTCCCCCGATGACTGGGCTCTGGCAGAGCTGAAGTACCGATTTCTGCACCCGGAGTAGGGGCGCTTCAGGAAGATCCTCGACTCATCCTTTCCACAATCGCCTTCGCCACTCGGTGTGCCCCTCCCGGGGATTCATACCCCTCCAGGCGCGCCACCATCTCCGCGTAGCGGCTGGGATGACTCACTAGAGCAAGGACCGCTGAAGCGATATCCTCCTCCGTCACATCTTCGTGCCAGCCCAGGTCCACGGCCAGCCCCTTCTCTCCCATGGCCTTGGTGGCACCAGTCTGGTTGTCTGCAATGGCAACCATCAGGGAGGGGAGGGTGGAAGCGATGAGCTCTAGATGCATGGAACCTCCCGCCGTGATAGCCAAGTCCGCCCGGAGCATTCGGCGAGCCATGTCCCTCACGTCGGATAGAACCGACGCATTCAGGTCAGACGCCTCCGCCGCCGCCTCGATCTTGTTCAGAAGCGGATTGGCACCGCCGACGACAAGCAATACGTTCCATCCGGGCTTCGAAAGGCGCTCAAGTGCTCGCAAGGTCTTCAGGGTCATGTTGGCTGGATCGGAGCCGCCAAAGGCAACCAACACCGAGATGGAGTC
>CALFHQ010000518.1 GCA_937876385.1 uncultured Pseudomonadota bacterium | reverse complement strand
CTCACTGCCCAACCTGACCCTGTTTGATTGTGAATCAACAAGATCCTGTTTAGACGGCCGTGAAATGCCAACGATCGACGAATCTAGTGGTTGCCCAAAGGGCGCGTTCTCGATTCGGCATCTGTCTACTTGAGCTCGAAGATCACCGTCACCTGCGCTTGAATGGCCAGAGCCCCGGGGGCAATGGTGCCCAGAACTTCGGGCACGCTCTGCATCTGGACCTGCTGGGTGTTCATGACGTTTGCCTGGCTGCTTCCACCAAACCCTGCGTAGGACTCCACAATCTGGATCGGCCGGCCGATGGACTGTCCCAGTTCCTTCGCCATCATCTCCGCTTTCTCACGTGCTGCCTGAAGCGCCATCGCCCTGGCATGGTCCCTGTGCTTGCGGTCTTCTGAGCTTCGGAAGGTGAGGTTGTTGACGTGGGTCGCTCCGGCCTCGATTCCCCTCGCCAGCAACTCGTTGGCCAGTTCGGGGTCATCCAGCGTCACGAGCACTTCCTTGTACATTCGGAAGCTATCCAACTTCACGCCACTCGAGAACTTCGAAGCGCTCTTGTACTGAGGCGTAATCGACAGGTAACCGGTTTTCACCCGTTTGCTGGGCACTCCCAATTTCCGAATTGCGGCCAGCAGCTTCGTGACGCGCTCGTCGTTGGCCTTGCGAGCCACCTCCAGGTCCTCATCCCTTGTTTCCACGCCGAAGGACAACTCGGCCCTGTCAGGAATCACGGAAATCTGGGCCGTTCCGTTGGTTTGAACGGTTCTAGGAGTTGTATCCGGTTTTGCCGGACTGGCTTCCCCCGCCGAGCAGGCGCCGACCAACCAGATCAATGCGCCAAAGAGGACCCACGGTTTCAAATTCGCCGTTTTCATCACTGTTCCCTCCGTCTTCTTCCAATGGACAAGATGTGCAACGGACTCGATTCTAGATCAGATAGAGACGATGCGGTGTAACAGGAAGGTAACTGCATGGAGACGGGAACAGTGGCGGCTGGACGGAGTGGACACCCTGGACCCACTGGACGAGGGGAACATCTATCCCGTCGGTCCAAGATGAATTCGTTGTCCAGACTGTCCACGGGGTCCAGATTGTCCAGATGCTACTGTTCTCTTCGACTGCCGCTCTTCCTTGGCAATCAACAAGATCCGGTCTAGCGGTTTCGGGAAGCTCGGATCTCTATACCCCGTTGTTCGGCTTTTTCCCACATGCGGATGTAGGCCTCGGCTGAGCGGAAGAGGGGCTCCAGTTTCGCATCGTCTTGCGCATCGGAGCGGGCGTCCTGGATCAGTTCCGGAAGCATGCCGATGTGGATCATCCCTTCCGTGTTGAAATCGACCTCGCGGTTGCCCAGGTACGGTTGTGTAAACTCAACGTCTCCGTCGTAGGACTTGAAGGGATAGGTGATGGGGTTGGGCTGTTCCGGGCCTCCGCAGCCATCCTCACCAAAACGGGGTCCGGGGTACCCGGCAAAACCGTTGAAGTCGAACCCG
>CALFHQ010000517.1 GCA_937876385.1 uncultured Pseudomonadota bacterium | reverse complement strand
AAGCGGGGATCGTTGGGCGTTCCATTAAAGGAAGCCTGGCAGAAGTTCTCGTCGCTGCATTCGTTTCCGGCAGCGATGCAGTCAGTCTTGGGATGACACATCTGCCACACCTTGCCGAACTTGCTCACATCCGAGCCGCAAGTCCAATCCGTCACTGCACCGCACTCACGAGCGTCGCATGCTGCCTGCGACTCACCGTCCATGCAGCTACACAACCGGCTACACATGTCGCCAAAACCGGAAAGACACGAGCCAAATCCGTTCTCGCAATCGGTTTCGTACACCAGAGTATCTTCGTTGAATACACACGCTTCCCCGACCCCAACCGTGTCTCCCATGTTCTTGTGAACACAGGCGCCTTTGGGTCCGTAGCCGAGGTCCACGGCAGCAATCTGGCAGGAGTGGTCTTCTGCTGTGCAATCGCCATCTGTGATGCAGAAGCTCCAGGAAGGATCCCCCGAGATGTTGGGTTCGGTTTCAGCCGTGGGCATGCAATATCCTTCGCTGCTTACCCAGGCGCCGGCCATCTGAACGCAACTCCAATCACTGCCCCACGGACCATCCGCATCGGCGCAATCGGCGTCCACAACGCAAGTCTTCGTGCAATAGCTGTGACTGAAGTTCAGGTAGTTGCCCACCACGAAGGTCCAGCAGGTTCCGGTGTCGCAAGACTCGTCCATGCACGCCATCTGCGCTTCTTGCCAACATGCATTGTCCAGCTCTTCGTCCACCGTGCACTGCTCGGTCCACATCTCCAGGTTGCAGTGAGGGCCGTATCCGCACCGCCCACCAAAGGGAATCCCTTCGAGGACAACGTCCGGGGTTGTGTCTTCCACCACATCGGGGGGCAACTCGGTGTCTTCCACATCCAACGGGGTGTTGTCCTCTACGTTGTCGGTGGGAATCACGTTGTCTTCACCCGGCAGGTCGACTGCGAGATCCTGCGTCATGTCCGCTGAAATGTCCGTCAACGCATCCCCTGTCTGCTCATCGTTGCTGGAACTCGAACAACTCAAAAACAGACCCAACACAAGCATCAAACCAACTGTCCAGAAGCGTTTCATAGATCGACCTCCTCACTATGTGAAATGATTCCCTTCGTGTCATTTGTCCTGGTAAACCGTACAATGGATTTGACCATGTTCGCTCAGAGAACTCAAGCCCCAAAGTGGTCCGGCGAACGGGTGGCCACCGACGGTGCAAACACTCGGTTTTGCCTGAATTGCCTTGATTATTCAGCCACGACTGTGCCAGCATGGGCTCTGGTTTTGCAAGACTGCTTTGGTCTGACTCAACCGCATAGCATGGGCGCAGGCAGGGCTCAAACGATTCACACCGGCACCAGAGCTTGTGTGTCTCCCCTCCCCGCCCCTTCCCGTTTGCCCTT
>CALFHQ010000516.1 GCA_937876385.1 uncultured Pseudomonadota bacterium | reverse complement strand
GTCCTTGGAGTCTGCAACTCCCTTGCGGGTTTGCGACTTGATTGCAGTGAGTCTCTCCTACGAACTGGACGTGTTGAACCTGATTCGCATCCTGGAAGAGGCGGACATTCCACCGTTGGCCTGTGACCGCGAAGCGGAGCATCCACTGGTTCTCATCGGAGGCCCCCTCACACGGGCCAACATCGAGCTGCTGCGCCCCTTTGGTGATGCAGTGGTCCATGGCGATGGCGAACCGGCCATGGACGCCTTGCTGGAAAGCCTGCGAGGGGGAACCACGACGAAGGAAGGATGGCTTTCTGTGCTGAAGGACGCTCCCGGTGTGGTCATTGGAGACGGCGATCCGGGCGTCGCACATTGTGCCGGGGCCGAGGTGCTTCCCGTGGTCTCACCCATGCTGGCACCGGAGTGTTCCCTGGGGAATCTGCTCCTGGTGGAAGTGTCCAGAGGATGCCCACAGTCCTGCCATTTCTGCATCGGACGGCGTCAAAACAGCGCCATGCGGTGGGCCGATACCGACACCCTGTTGTCGAAGATCCCCGAATGGGCACCTGGATTGGGAATCATTGGAGCGGCCGTAAGCTACCATCCCGGCTTGAAGGAGATGCTGCGCTTTGCTGCTCAGCGGGAGTTGCCCGTGGGCCTCAGCAGCCTTCGAGCAGACAAGGCCGACGCCGAAATCATGGGTCTACTCGCTCGCACGGGAAGCTCGGTGTTGACCATCGCGGCAGACGGACCCAGCCAGGCTGTGCGGGATCGAATCGAAAAGCGAATTACAGAAGAAGATCTGCTCAAGGCAGCGGCGCTGGCGGGGGAAGCGGGACTTAAGAGTCTCAAGCTCTATGCCATCTACGGCTTCCCGGGAGAGACCGACGACGATTTGATGGAGTTGGCTTCCCTGGCCAACACCATGAACCGATCCCTTCCTGTGACCCTGTCCGTGAATGTCCTCATTCCAAAGAAGGAAACGCCGCTGGAATCCGCCCCCTTCGTCACCGTGAAAGAAGCCAATCGACGCTTCTCGGTGCTCAAGCGGAACCTGTCCGGCGGCGTGCGATTGAACGCGGAGTCTCCCAAAGAAGCGGCCATGCAAACCCTCCTCTCCCACGCCACCCGAGACGATGCACCAAAGTTGGTGGAGTTGGCCCACACCCGGGCCTCTGCAGCAGACTGGAGAGCAGTGTTTGGGGAGCGTTTTCGAACCTTGGAACGTTGAATCGCACTCAGGACGTTCCCAACCCCGCATTTGACCCACTGGATGCGGATCCATCATCTCGTGTCTTGCCGGCCAATCAGGTTCCAATGCCCCGTGGCGCTGAAGGCGCCTCG
>CALFHQ010000515.1 GCA_937876385.1 uncultured Pseudomonadota bacterium | reverse complement strand
GACAATTTCTTTGTCAATACCCACCGCGTTCAGGCTCTCGTAGATGAACTCCTCGAGACACCCAGAAAGTACACGTTCACCATCGGCGGAGCACACATCCAACACCTGCGACGCTTCGACGAAGCGTTCTTTTTGACCCTGAAAAAGGTCGGATGCACCCGCCTCCTCATTGGCGCCGAATCAGGTTCACAGGCCATCCTCGATAGAATCGGGAAGCACCAGACCATGGAGGACGTTCGAGTCGTCAATCGGCACCTGCTGGCCAGCGGAATACGCCCCATCTACTCCTTCGTCTGCGGCATCCCGGACGAAACCGATGAAGACTTGAAGGCGTCAGTCAGCCTCATGAAAGAGCTGCGGCAGGAGAATCGAGAGGTGGACGTGGGAACCATCAAGCCCCTCATCTTCTACCCGGGCACCTCCTTCTACCAATGGGCCCTCGACCACGGATACAAACCCCCAATGTCCCTGGAAGGCTGGACCCACGTCTCCTGGGACCACTACCTCGAGCTGCCCTATCCATGGCTCTCCCAAGAACGCAAGAAGTTCCTCCTGGACCTCTACTACACAAGCCTCTTGTGGAATCCCGAATACCATTGGGTAAACTCTCCCTTGTTTACCTGGCCGGCCAGGGCACTCATGCCCCTCACCGACTGGAGAATGAGGCATCTCGAATTTCGAGGGTCGTTGCTGCCGTCTCTGCTGAGGCTTGTGCAACACAAGGCCCTCTCCAGACCCGTTGACACCCCGGAACTCAAAGGATAGGCTCTTGACCATGAAAAAGCTCATCGCACCCTCTATTCTGGCCTCCGATTTTACACGCCTTGGCGACGAAGTCACCGCCGTGCAACGCGCCGGAGCAGACTGGATTCACGTGGACGTTATGGACGGTCAGTTCGTCCCCCCGATTACCATTGGCGCCCCCGTGGCAAAGGCCTTAGCCCCCGTCTGCGACGTGCCCATGGATGTTCACCTCATGGTGCGACAGCCAGAGAAGCAGGTGGACGCATTCATCGAGGCGGGTGCCTGGATGCTCACGGTCCATGCCGAAGCGGCAACCCACCTGGACAGACTGCTGAACTACATCAAGAAGAAGGGATGCAGAGCCGGCGTGGCCCTCAATCCAGCGACCCCCCTCTCTTCCGTCGAATACCTCCTGGACGTCGCAGACATGGTCCTTATCATGTCCGTCAACCCAGGCTACGGTGGTCAACCCTTTGTTCCATACGCATTGGACAAGATTCGCTCCCTGAAAGAGATGATCGTAGCGGCCGGCACCGACACCCTCATTCAAGTCGACGGCGGGGTGAAGGTGGACAACATCGC
>CALFHQ010000514.1 GCA_937876385.1 uncultured Pseudomonadota bacterium | reverse complement strand
ACGAGTTGATTCCCGATATCGATGAAGTGGTGCTGGCCGTGGACGAGATTCGCCCGGTGAGTGTGGAGGCGCTGGCGCTGCTTCCAGAGGCCCAGCAGTCGGGAAAGAAGACCTTGACCATCACCGATGAATCCCTGGCGTACGCCGTGGAAGATGACACCATCGCTTCGGTGGATGGGAAGGGATTCGTCACGGGCTTGAAGACTGGAGAGACCCAGTTGAAGGTCACATGCGGCGACGCTGAGGTGAGCATCCCCGTAACCGTCACAGAAGGGGACCTTGAGGTTCCCGGGATGGGGCGACACCCCATCATCACTCGTCAGACCCGCCATTTCGCAGGGGATCTGGCAGCGGAAATCGGAGACGTTCAGGGGCGTCTGGTCCACGATTCAAGAGGATTCCCGCTGGCCTTGGTTCAGCCTGCCGGGGGGATCCTCACCCAGCAGGAATCGTCGGTCAAACGGCTCTTGGTGGCCCAGTGGACGGGAACCGGATTTGGAACCGAGGAGCTGGGAACTCCGTGGATGAGCAAGCGTTATCCTCACCTGGCTTTGGGCGGTGCGGGGGACCTGTTTGTGACCTGGCTTCAGGAAGACATTCTTGCAGTCAAGGTTGCCAGAAGGGAGGGCTCTGACCCAGGCGCCGACTGGGAGATTCGCTCCCTCCCGATTCAACTCTCATTGGACGACTTGGAAGTGATGGTTCCCGGTTCAAAAGAGGGGATGGGGTGGTCTACAGCGAACCATGTCGCCGTGGCCGAAAGGCCCAACGATGGCGTCTGGTTGGTTTACAACGTCTTTGGTGATTCCCCCGAGGACCACGCCTCACGCCACTGCCAGCAGAAGCTCCGTCTGGTGCAGGCTCGAGCCACCGGCTTTGAGGCAGAGGATGTGTTCTCTTTGGACATTCCAGCCGCAGACAATGGCCCCGACGGCTGCGTCAAGGCGTTCCAGAGCACCGGTATCAAACGGCTCTTCGTCCGCCAGGCAAAGAGCACTGCGAGCAAACCGGAGATTTGGGCTCTGGAGGGGGACACCGGGCTTTGGCAGATCAATCGGTACACCTTCGACGGCAACAAGTGGGGGCGAGAGGCCTGGGTAGATCCCGAGGAGTATGCCCCTCAGGAATCGGCGAGGGCCGAACCGTTGGATTTCGTTCTGGCACCAATTCCAGACTCTCCCGATGAAGTTGGGGTGGTTTGGGTGGCTTACCACCAGGCCGAGCACGACGAGGTGATTTACTGGCCAAAGGGTCTCCCCCACAACCACAACTGGCGAACCTGGTTTCCTCTGGTGGAAGACCAGAACCAGTACCTCTATGCGATGAACTACGCCAACCGCACCTACCTGGGAGACCGCAATGTTGGCCCCCTCATGGGGTTGACCCCGCGTGGGACTTTGGTGTGGGAAGACCCGGCATGGTCCATTCTTCCCGAATCCACCCCCAAAGAGTTGGAGGCGCTTCGTTCCTACTCGGCGGTGTCCGGCTACGAATCGGTGTCCG
>CALFHQ010000513.1 GCA_937876385.1 uncultured Pseudomonadota bacterium | reverse complement strand
CTCGATGAGTTCTTCGCCCCATAGCCGCCTTTCCACCCGAGCCCTCCTTCTGCTGGCCCTCCTGCTGACTCCCCAGGGTTGTCTTCCCGACAGTTCAGGGCAGGAATGCCCCTACGCCTGCCAATCGGGATACCACTGCAACGACTCCGGGGACGCCTGCGTGGCCGACCTCACAGCCTTCCTCAACCGCAGCGACTTCAGCCCCCTGCTGGACGCCATGCCCTTGGGCGACGAGACCCACCTTCTCCTCTACGACCGCCTGGGAAACCGCTTCATCTATAGCGTCCAACCCGCGGAAGGTTCCCTCACCTGGGAAGGGGTGGCAGGGGTCGATGGCCCCGTCAACTGGACCCCGAAGCTCAAACTCATGGGAGTGGACGGGCGAACCTGGGGGATCATCGAATCCGCCCCGGGAAAGCTCAGTCAAATCGAACGTTTCCAGGATGGATGGAAGACCACGACCCTGGCCTCCGCCGAAAGCTCCCTGGTCAGTTTCGACGCAACCTACGACTCTTCCCAGGGACTCGCCCTGTGCGCAGCAGACACCAGCGGCCACCTCTTTTTTGGCTGGAGAAAGCCAAAATCGACCTTCCACTTCGAGGAGGTCCAGATTGTAGGGTCGAAACAAACACCCCACGCTCCGTGCAGTGTGATCATCTCCGGCGGACGAGTTCTCCTCTTTGCCGGGGGCCATCCATCTGGAGTTTTGACCCTTCTTAGAGATGATGAATCAGGTTGGAAGGGGTCTCCTCTAGACGAGTTGGCCCTCCCCACCGACCTGAAGAGCATGCTGCTTCAGGGAGTCCCTGTAGCCTTCTACCTGGATGCAGCGACCGGGGCACTGCAAGCGGCCTTGGGAGAATCCGGGGCTGCGTCCATCACACAACTGGATGGGAGTGCTGCCGACGACTCGGGGGGGGAACAGGGAAGCCGCTTCTCCATCGCCAAAGACCCCGCTCATGACCTCATCCTTGTAGGGTACTTCGACCATGTCAGCTCCATGCTCACCGTCATCGCATACCAGTTGGAGCAAGACTGGGTGGTGGTTCAGAAGCTCTCTGAGACCCCCTTCTCACCCGTGCTCGTTGCCTACCCTTCCGGGGCGGTGTCGGCATTTACGGTGATGGAAGACAGTGACGGCTTGGGAGAGTTGGCGCAGTTTCCCCTGCTCTAATGGGAAGAAGCCAAACAGGATCTTGTTGATTCACAATCAAACAGGGTCAGCTTGGGCAGTGAGCGCCCCGGAAGCAAGGAAGTCGGCGCAGATGGCGGCGGAGGCG
>CALFHQ010000512.1 GCA_937876385.1 uncultured Pseudomonadota bacterium | reverse complement strand
TGAGTGCAGGCATTGCCGTCATCACAATCGACGGGAGTGAAGACGCAAGCGGCGGTAGCTGGGTCACAGGAGTCTTCGGTACAAGGATCCCCGTCGGTACACTGGGACTGAAAGACGCACTGGCCTGTCTGTGGGTCGCAGGAATCCGTCGTGCAATCGATGTTGTCGTCGCAGGATTTCTGCGTAAAGAGGCATCCCCCGGCTTGTGGGTCGCAGGAATCCTCGGTGCAGAGGTTCGAGTCGTCGCAGACTTTGGGTGTACCCACGCATTGAGCCTGTCCATTGCACTGGTCGGATTGGGTACAGGGGTTTCCGTCGTTGCAGGGGATGGTGTTGGGTTGATTGACGCACCCGGTTCCTGGAACGCAGGAGTCATCGGTACAGACGTTGTTATCGGAACAGTACAGGGGTGGGCCGACGCACTCGCCGGCGGAACAGAAATCCAACCCGGTGCATTCGTCGCCGTCATCGCAGGGGGTGCCGTTGGAGACCGCAACTGCTACGCACTTCCCGTTTTGAGGCTTGCATTGGAAGTCGATACAATCCCCGAGGTCGGAGTCTTCGCAGACCACCACTGTGAGGGGATCGACGACGCACTGACTGCCGACACAGTGCAAGGTTCCGTTGCATTGGTTGTTGTCATCCAGGGGACTGCAATCCTGGTCCACCTGGCAGGGGCATTCATTTGGACCCGGTACGCACTGAGAATCCGCGCACACGTCGCCCACGGTGCAGGGGTCTCCGTCATCGCACTCCAGACCTTCCTGGGCAACGAAGCGGCATCCCTCAATGGGGTCGCAAATGTCTTCGGTGCAGGAGTTCTGATCGTTGCACTTGAGTTCTCCCACGGGGGTACAGGCGCCGTTGAGGCATTGCTCTCCGTAGGTGCAAGCGTCCTCGTCATCGCAGGGGTCGTCATTGATTCCAAAGACGCATCCCTCCTGGGGTTCGCAAGAATCGTCCGTGCAGGGGTTGTCATCATCGCACTGCATGGCGCTTCCTGGAAGGCACTCGCCGTTGTCGGAACAGGTGTCCCCGACGGTGCAGAGGTCGCCATCCTCGCAGGGCCCCGCGATGGGTTCGTTTGAGCAGGTTTGCTCGAGGGTACACTGGTCCTTTGTACAGAGGTTCTTGTCGTCGCAGTCGAGTACCACGGAAGCGACGCAGACGCCAGACTGGCAAACTTCCTCGTAGGTGCACACGAACTGATCCTCGCAGGGGGTCCCGTCTTCGGTCGTTGTGACCTGGCAAACTCCGTCCACACATTGGTGGGAGCGGCACTGGTCAGGGCTCTCTCCGACCGGTTCACAGTCGATATCTTCGATGCATCCGATGACGACGTCCGGGGCGACTTCGTCCGGGGCCAGGTCCTCAGCGAAGTCCTCTTGAATGTCGACATCAACGACCGTATCGGATCCTGAATAGACGGTATCCACCAAGATCAAAGCGGGTTCCGGCGACGACGAGGATCCGCAGGAGGTCGCAAACAGAAGGATTAGAATCGGGGCTATCACTTGTTTCATCATCCACCTCTTGGCCGTTTCGAGTTGTCGTTCGACGACAGCCGTGATATCAGGGTACTTCAATCGTGTTGGGGCTGCAATCTCATGTTCCATATTGAAAGAGACATTCGAGGATTTCGCGTCGCGGTGGAAGGGGAAGAGGGAACCCAAAGGTTCGGCAAAGCGCTGGGGTCTGCTTTGCAGGCCGGGGACATCATCGGTCTCGTTGGGGATCTCGGAGCCGGAAAGACCACATTGACCCGCTCCATTGCTCTGGGAGCGAATGTTCCCGAGGGAACGCCTGTCAACAGCCCCACTTTCACCATCATGAATCTCTACCGAGGACAGGATCTCCAACTTTGCCACCTTGACTTCTACCGTCTGGAGTCTGCCGAGGAGTTGGAGGGGTTGGGGCTCGAAGATCTCATGGGCACTGACACGGCTTTCATCGTGGAGTGGTGGGAGCGATTCGACTCCGCCCTCTCCGATGACATCCTCCGGATCGATATCGAGCACACGGGAGAGACCTCTCGGCGGTTTGTCTGTCGTTCAACGGGGGAAGGGAGCCTTGAGCTTCTCGAGGAGCTCGCTGCCGCCCTCGAGGTCCAGATCGGTTAGAGGTCCCATGGCACCTCAGTCACCACGATACACGAGAGTCGTTTTTGCCGGGCCCATCGCTCTAGAAGGGTCAAATCCAAGCTTGAAGTACCGGGCACGAGCACCAACACCTTGTGAATCGCTCGCTGGGCGACAAATTCCAGGGTTTCCTCCACCGCTCCCTCGGTCCCTGGGGGCACCACCATCTCAAAATCCACCGGGAAGCTTCTCATCTCCAGCAGATTGTCGATTCCCTCTTCGGTCTGGACACGGGCTCCCTCTTCCCGGGTGATGCGGTCAAGCTCGCTTAGGGGCGCTGGAATTCTCACGGTGACGCCTGCCACTTTGATCTCGGCAACCTTTCTTGCCCATCTGGCATAGGAGAAGACTCTGGCGTTGGTGGAAAAACGACTCCCCTCTCCCTTGGCACCCTGGCGCAGGAGAGCAAAGAAATTCTTTTCCAAAGCAGGTTCCCGGCCTGTGAGCAGGATAGATCCTTCGAGTTTTCCACGAGTCCCCTGGCCCATTGCGGGGTGGTGTTTCGAGTCAAAGGGGCATTGAGAGCAACCGTTGTTGCACTGGTCGCTCACGAACCGAGGCTCCCCGGAAAGCACGCTGAGGTAGCCGTCCTTCCCGGCAAAAGGCACCGTTTTCAATGGGAACGGAGGGTCTATTTCCATTCCATCGGGCACCGTTTTCAATGGGAACGGAGGGTCTATTTCCATTCCATCGGGAAGCACGGCGAGGGCCTGGGCCTCGATCTCCGGAGGAAACTGGATGGCATCAAGTTTCAGCAATTCTCGAGGAAATGGGCGAATGGAGGCGGGTCCGTGTATCTCCAGGTAGCGGAAGTTCACCCCGGGACAAAGGCCGCTGATGGGACAATCGAAGCACGCATTGGTGCGATAGTACTGGGATTGGTCCGGGTCTGGAAGGGGGTTCTCGATACGAAAGGTGTCTTTGGCGTAGAGTTTCCCCTGGAGTTTTTCCTTGGTCGCTCTCAGGTAGAGAAAGTAGGGCCCCAGGATGCAGCCGGGAACGGAATCCACGGTAAACGAGAGGCCGGCGCCTTTTGCCTCGTCGAGGGCTTCTAAGAGGAAGGGAACGACGGCATCGTAGGTGGGCACCAGCTCGGACGATCCCGCAGGGTATCCGATGGGGTCCACGAAGTTGATGAACAGTTCATCAATGAAGGGATAATCCCGAGCCATCCACCGGACGAACTCGGGGAGTTCGTGGGCATTTGGGCTGGTTAGAACGAAGTTGATGGCGACCCCGGGGCGGTTTCCGGGAAATTCCTGAAGCGCTTTCAACGCTTCGCGTTGGCGGCTTGGGGTGAACCCTCTCTGGCTCATGGCCGACGCCAATTCGTCTGAGGCAGCGTGCATGGAGATCTCGATGGAGGTCATCCCTGCGTCCACGAGAGCCTTGAGCTTCTGGGGGGTAAGCAGGGTGCCGTTTGAGGTCAGTCCGACACGCATTCCCAACGCTTTCGCGGCGCGAACGACTTCGACAATCTCTTTGTGGATGAGGGGTTCTCCGCCGATGATGGTAACAGAGTCCGCTCCGGTTTGTGCGATTCGTTCCAGGCGAATTCTGGCTTCATCGAGGGTCAGGTGGTGTTTGGAGTTCTTGACGTCTCCATCGCAGCAGAAGATGCAGTCTTGATTGCAGGCGACAGTGAGGTTCAGGAGGCCACAGATTCCCCCGTGTTGTTCCTTGGGTCTGGCTGATTTGGCGGTCATCGGTGAAGCACCCCCTGGTTCGGGTCATTCTACGGAAGCTTCGAAGCGGGTACCAGTGAATCAACCTAAACAGGGTCATCTCAACCAGCGATCATCCCCGCAGGCTTCGTCAGTCGCCTGATGGCTTGCTCGAAGTACCAAATGTACGCCTCCGCCGCCATCTGCGCCGACTTCCTTGCCTTCGGGGCGCTCTCTGGCTGACCTGACCCTGTTTGATCGCCAATCAACAGGATCCTCTTCAGAATCGAACGGTGACCTCCCCCTTGAAGCCCTCGAACTTGGGGAACACTCGGCACATTCCACCGGCACAGCGAAGCCCACCTCGAGTGGACCCGTAGAGGAGTTTGATGTAGGAGGCGGACATGAACCGCACGACGACTTCTCCCGAGAGGAAGTGCTCTTGCCCTTCGGTGGGGGGTTGATTGGAGAACTCGTAGTTGAGAGAAGTAGTGACCCAGGGGGCGAAGGTGTAGGTCACGGTGCTCTTAGCGATGGAGAAGTCCGCGATATTGGGCTGTTGGTCACTGTAAGACTCGTAGCGGCCCAGAAGTTCCATGCTGTGTGGGCCGATGATGGAGAAATGCAATTCTCCGTCGATGTGCCACATCCGGTGGTCCCACTCATAGCTGAACTTGTCCATGCGATAACCGCCGGCGAGTTTGCCGACAATAGACAGATGTTCCACTCGCTGCTCCACCCCTGCGATGACATGCTTCACGTAAGATTCGGCGCCGGGGAATGGGTGGTCTTCCAGGTCGTCTGCATGGGCGTACGAGACGAAGACGATGCTGTTCGTGGCGGGTATTTCGGTATCCAGACGCACTCGAACCCCCCACTGGTCGTAGAAATCCGGGCGCAAGAAGAGGCCCGGGTCTTCCAGAGGGGGAAGGGCGCCATAGTAGACCAGATCGGTGATCCCACCAGAGCCGATGATTTCCTTCCCCACGACCCCGGTGTCTTTGAATCCCTTGTAGAACTTGAACTCGGTGATGAGGTGGAAGATAGACCAGTTTCCAGACAGCATGGAGTACAGTGCGTGTCCGGAGTTCTCCTGTCCTGGATAGCTGATGCGACCGGCGTCGTTGTCGTAGAAGAAGCGGGCGACTTCATTGGTGAGGTAATCATATTCCACATTGAGGCTGAACACTCCGGCCAAATCGGGGATCGTCACAGCGGTTCCCAGAACGGCCAGCTGATCTCGCTGATAATCTCCGCTCGTCGCCACATGTTGGTAGTCTTCGTTGTCCTTGATGAGGGAACCGTGGATTCCAAACTCGAGCCAATCGATGGGGCGCACCTTCATCTCCATTCCCACGATGAGGTCATTGGGATCGTCGAAGCGTTCCAGAATGAGGTCTCCCACATTGACGATATTGGAGAATCCCCCCAGCGCGGTGAGGCTCAGGTACTGGTCGCGGTAGACGGCCTTGGCACCTCGAAGAGTGGTGTCCGTGGAGAGCTCGTCCACCTTCTTGATGCTCAGTGCGATTCCTTTGCCGAGGGTGGCATAGAAGTCTCCGAGGTCCATGGAAAAATTCCGCTTCCTTACCGACAGGTAGAGCTTCTCTGGCAGGTAGCTCTTCTCCGGCATGAAGTCGATGTCGTTGTCATACTTATTATCGAAGAGGTCGTCCCAGGTTCCATCGTCGGCATTGTCGGACAGTCGTCCGCCATCGGTCACGGCGAGAAAATATGCGGTGTCAATCCGCATTCCCGCCTCAAGCCAACTGGACGACAGGACGACGTTGAGCCGATTTCGAAAGAGCATGAAGTTGAAGTCCTTCGCCGGCGCTACATCGCTCTTCAAGCGCCCCTGATGGAAATCAACAAAGAAGGTTTCAGTCAGTGAGAGGTCAAAATCGCCCACAGTCAAGAGCTGCCCTCGAGCCTCTGCGGCCCCCAGGAGCGTCCAACAGATGAGGCTTGCCACAACGATCTTTCGCATGGTTAGAGCAGTCCTTTCACGAGGTTCTCAATCTCCCCCTGGTCTCCCATGGAGAAGCCGTCCTTCTTGAGAATCAGGCGACCATGACGGTCGAAGATCAACAGGAAAGGCAAGACCCCTTTTCTGTTGAGGAGTCGGGTGGCAGAGCTCTGTCGATCGATGGCAACGGGGTAGGTATAGCGATTCCGCTGCACCAGTGGCCTGACGGCTGATTCCGTGTCCGGTGGGTCTAGGCTGATTCCGACGACTCGAAGTCCTTTGGCACCGTAAGTGTCGTGGAGCCTCTGAAGGAAGGGCATCTCCGACTTGCACGGCTTGCAGAAGGTAGCCCAGAAGGAGATGACGATGACGTCGTTGCCGACCCATTGGTCGAAAGGCAACGGCTTGCCGCTGAGGTCTTCCACCATCAGGTTCTTCAACCCGGCGCTATAGTCTCGGCCCTCTCCCTTGCTGGAACTCACGGTAGCACCGCTGCAACCCAATGCGACAAGAGCGGTCAAGAGCAAGGTGGTCAAAATCACAATTCGTCTCATTCGAAAGGTACCTCCCTGGGCACGGTTCCGTTCCGTTACATCTTTGACGCGGATTCTAACGCATTGGGCCTGCAAGAGCGAGACTGTTTTGAGGAACAGGGGGCCTGCATGGAGCGAGAAGGGATGAGGACGCAGGCGACGGGAAGGCTATTTCTCTTTTTTCCTAGTCATGGGGACGAAGTGCACCGTGGTGAGCACCTTCTTGTGGACCTTGCCGTCTGCGTCCTTCGAGATGAAGTACAGTTTCCCGGGCTGATAGCGTGGTCCCACGGGAATCACCATCAATCCACCGGGTTTGAGTTGCTGAATCAACGGCACGGGGATGTGATCGGCAGCACAGGTCACGATGACCTTGTCGAAGGGGGCTTCCTCTTCCCAACCGTAGTATCCATCGGCGATGCGGGTTTTGATGTCGTCGAAGTATCCCAACTTTTGCAACAGCTTGTGGGTCCGTTTGGCCAACTTCTCAACAATCTCGATGGAGCACACGTTGGGGGTGAGTTGTGCCAGGACGGAAGCCTGGTAGCCCGAGCCCGTTCCGATCTCAAGGACCTTGTCGGTTGGCTGAACGTTGATGAGTTGCGTCATCCAGGCGACCATTCCCGGATCTGTGATAGTCTGCCCATAGCCGATGCGATACCACATCTGGCGGTACGCATCGTCTCGATCCTTCTCCAGCATGTACATGTGACGAGGAACCGCTCCCATGGCGTCGAGAACGCGTTCGTCGGTGATCTTTCGCCGATAGTCGGTCTTCAAGTATTCCACCATCTGCGCTCGGCGGCGAATGTCCCACTTGGTTTCCTCGACATTCTCGAAGGGGGGAGGGGTGAACCCAGCCCCTGAATCCGCTGGCTGTTCGACCTTCTCCTCTTCCTTGGCTTCTTCGGCCTTCACTTCTTCCGTTTCTGCTTCTTCGGTGCCCTCTTCGGCCTTCACTTCTTCCGTTTCTGCTTCTTCGGTGCCCTCTTCGGCAGTGCCTTCCTCCGTCTTTGCCTCTTCCGTGGCTTCTTCTGCCTTCGCCACTTCGGTTTCTGCCTCCTCCGTGGCTTCTTCTGGCTTCGCCACTTCGGTTTCTGCCTCTTTTGTGGCTTCATCGGCCTTCGCCACTTCGGTTTCT
>CALFHQ010000511.1 GCA_937876385.1 uncultured Pseudomonadota bacterium | reverse complement strand
GTGACCTCCAAGGACACCGCAGTGACGGTTCGAGGGGCAAACAGCCACCACGAGGTTCTCAAGGACGAGACGTGCTTTGTCAACGACCGTGAGGGCTTGCGCCAGTTGGGCTCGACCCCTGCGTGGCTCGAAGGATACCGCGGACAGTCCGGGACTGCTCTAGGCTCCTTGATGGTGGAAATTGACGGACGAACGGCTCCCCTGTCCATTGGAGTTCACAAGGTCACCGTGGACATCCGAAATCAGGTGGCCCGAACCACCGTCGAGGAGACCTTCGTCAACCACACCGATGCCCAACTGGAGGGGCAGTTCCTCTTCCCCCTTCCTCCCGATGCTTCGGTGTCCGGATTTGGTATGTGGGTGGGTGACGAGCTGGTCATGGCCGATGTCGTGGAGAAAGGACAGGCCCGGCGAATCTTCGAAACCCTCCTGCGAGAGAAGCGAGACCCCGGCCTCCTGGAATGGTCCTCCGGCAACCTGTTTCGTGCTCGGGTCTGGCCCATCCCTCCCCATGCCCACAAGCGAGTACGCATTGTCTATACCCAGTTGCTCCCTCTCGAAGGGCGCGCCTTCCAGTACATCTATCCTCTGCGCAGCGACGCCACCCGGGCCAACCCCATCTCACGCATCGAATTCGACATTACCGTTGAGTCGAATCTGGCTTTGCAGACGGTGGAAGCCCCAAACTACGAGTCCAAAGTCTCCGTGACGAGAAAGCGAGCCCGGGTAGAGTTCGCTGCAACGAAGATGGTTCCCTTGTCCGACTACGTGGTGAACGTGGAAATGGCGGAAAAGGTTCCCATGCTGTCCATGACCACCCACGAGCGTGACAAAGTGGGCTACTTCATGGCCCAGGTCACCCCCCCGGCTACCTCCCCGGCGTGGCCCCCCGAGCCGGTGTCCAGCTACGTATTCCTTCTAGACACCTCCGCCTCCATGGACAAAGATGCCCGTCTGGGACAACTCCGATTCCTCGAGATGTTCCTGACCCTGGTTGGAGACGCCGACGTTCAAGTCATCGCCTGCGATACAGACTGCAAGAAATGGCGGGATGGGTCTGTGTCCCTCAAACCCGACGACCTGGATTCCATCTTGACCTTCGCCAGGGACCGTCTCTCCCTGGGGTGGACGGACGTCTCCAAATTCCTTCGCACCGCCCTGGCGGAAACGCCGGAAGGGGGTGTCGTGGTCTATCTGGGGGATGGCATCCCGTCGGGACCGGAGGTCGAAACCTCCACCTTGGTGAAGGTCCTCGGCGAATTTCCAAACCGTCGATTCTCTGCAGTGGCTTTTGGACCCACCGTTGACCTGAGACTGCTGCAAGAACTCTCCAGACAGGGGAACGGCACGGCGCGTTGGGTGCGCACCTCCACCGAGGCACCTGAGACCGCTCGAAAGGTCTTCGAAACCATCGTCTCGCCCGCCTGGACGGGGCTCTCGCTCAAGTGCTCCGGCGTGGAAACAGAGGCCGTCTATCCCGGCGAGGGAGAACGAGTCAACATGGGTAGACAGGTTGTCTATGTTGGACGGTATCGACCCGAGACCCTCATCGGGGAAGCCACTTGCCTCCTCAAGGCAGGAACGGAACCCAACGTCGTGCAGCTTATGGCCGGGATGTCTCCACCTTCGGCTTCCGCAGATAGCTCATATCTCCCCCGGTTGTGGGCCCAGCGCCACCTTGACTCTCTCTTGCGCCTGGAGAGAACGCCGGAGCGGCGAGATTCCATCGTAGCTCTGTCTGCCGAGTTCGGAATCATGACCCCGTTGACTTCCTTCATCGTCCTGGAGACCGAGGCGGACCGTCTGCGGTTCGGGGTCAAGCGACGATTCCACATGCGGGACGGCGAAGAGTTCTTTGATGCCGGCCGAGATGCCGTGGTCGCCGAAATTTCTCGAGACGAGGTGTTGAGGGCCCGCAGGTTCAGACAGAACCTCCGAAGTCAGGCGTTGGCCGCTGTCTCTCAGATGGGGCGACTGGCCCTTGCAGCTACCCCCGCCTTCAACGGGTACGGGCGCATGGCCTATGACGGCTTGGGGGGCGGCGGAGATCTTGACGGGAAGTTGGATCTCTCGGTCCCTCTGGAGGAGTCGGGGGCCATGGATCAAGAGAACTCCCTGAATGTGGAGAAAGTGGTGGTCGATGAGCCTTCAGAGCAGGTGGATTTGCCGTACCGGAATGGTGGCCCATTGCTTGACGAATCGAGCATCAGCGACAGTCGTGATGTTGCTCGTCATAGCTCGCAAGGGATTCTGAACTCACGAGTCGCGCTCGGTGCAGAGACGGCCGCTGCTGAATCGGCCGGCGGTGATTTCTGGTATGGCGGCGGTGGGACCCCCTCTTCGGGGGAGAGCGACTCTTCCAGAGGACAACTGTTCCAGCGTCTTCAGTACGGCTCGGCCGGCCCCCGATATGCGTCCTTCACACAGACCCTGGCATTGCCAGCGAGTTATCCGGGTGGGGGGAATTCCTGGTGGGTAGACAGCCTGTTTCCTACCCTCCGGCAGCTCCCCGCTGTGTCCGATGCAAAGGAGGAAGAGCCACTATTGTCCGGCCCGCTTATGGAGGAACTCAAGCGAATCTCCTCTACTGCCGGCGACGTGACTGCCGTTCCTTTGAGGGTTCACGCCGAGTACTTCTCACCGAGTCCCTATCAGAATGAGTGGGTGTCCCAGAACGTGGCCGAGGGCTGGTGGTCTTCCACGGGTTGGTTGTGCCAGAGAGAGGGGTTCTACGGAATGCCGGAGTGGGAGTGGATGCTGGACGGGGACTCGGGGGTTGTGAACATGGCTCTGGGCACAGCCAGACGCCAGTTCCTGGAGTCGAATTTGAGCTTCTCGACGTGCATGGGAGATGTGCCCCCCATGACCGATTGGACGGTCTATTATCGACAGTACGAAGTTCAGGAGTTTGCATCCGAGGACGGGATCGTCACGGCAAAGCTCGTGTATCCTCCCAATCCTGGGTTCCAGGTGGTCCTTCGCATCGACACCCGTCGACACCTGCTCCTGGGGGTCGAGACCATTCGCCCCGACCAGCCTTCCGTTATGACTCGTTACGAAGACTACCGGGAATTCGGCGGTCGATGGTGGCCTGGGCGTCTCATGACCTACACGAGCAGCACGGGAATGACGGGAATGAGCGTCATCTCCGTCGAGGAGGTGTCGCAGGCGGAGCTTGACCAGCAGGTGACGGCGCTCACCGACGAGTTGATCCCGGCCTTGCTCGATATGGGTTCCGGGACTCCAATTCAAGGCGCCTGGAATGCCATCAACTCGGGGACTGGCGGGGTGGACGACTACCTGGCAGCGCTCAGAGAGGTGGGCTTGACCCAGAATT
>CALFHQ010000510.1 GCA_937876385.1 uncultured Pseudomonadota bacterium | reverse complement strand
TCATCGACTTGAACCTCGAGTACTTTGCCAGCTCCCACTTCTCCATGCGAGCAGGCCCCATCCTCATGATGCGCTTTGGAAATGACACCCCGGAGCAGGGCGATGCACAGCCCTACACTCAGATTGATGCGGGCTTCACGGCTGGTATTGGGTACTCGTTCTAAACAGGTTCATCTCGACCAGACATGTTCCCCGTAGGCTCCCCACTGCAGACCGCCGCCTGCCCCCTGCCCCCTGCCCCCTGCCGCCTGCCGCCTGCAAACTCCCTAGGACTGAATGTTCGGTTGTTCGAGCCCGTACCCCTTCTTCTTGTCTTCGGCCTTGAGCAGGAATGCGAACACCAGGGCCAACACGGTAAGTCCCACGAAGATGAGCCAGGTTGTGGAGTAGTCGTAGACCCCCACCTCACCGGTGGCCTTCAGCGCGTTCATCTTCTCGGCGATTTCCGGGTTGGTGAGACCCTGGGCGACGAAACCGGCTCGCAGCGTCTCCATCTGGGCAACCAAGGCAGCATTGCTCTTCTGCAGCACGATGCCCAGGATCATCGGGATGAACATCAATCCCCAGTTCTGAATCCAGAAAATGAGAGCATAGGCAGTACCGATCTGTTTTTCAGGAAGCAGTTTGGGAACCGACGGCCACATGGCGGAAGGAACCAGCGAGAAGGCGATGCCCAGAACGACAACGTCCACCGCTGCCACATACACGTTGGTGACGAAGGGCAAATAGAGGATGACGTGTACGGCGATGAGAAGGAGCGCTCCAAAGATCATGATGGAAGCGCCCTTTCCCTTGCGGTCGTAGTAGCTTCCAAAGAGGGGGGTCAAGAAGATGGTGCCGAAGGGAACAAGGCTGGGCACCAACCCGGCCCACTTGTCGGGAACGCCGAACTTGTTAACCATGAGGTCCGGTCCAAACTTGTAGAAGGGAAATACCGCCGAGTAGAACAGCACGCACAAGATGGCGATGTACCAGAACCCTCGGTTGGTGATGATGGTCACTACATCCTTCATGGTGAACTTCTCTTCGGTGCCGTCGGAGTTGCTGGCGTCTTGAGCATCCAGCTTCTTGTCCATGACGTTGTACACAAAGAAGCTCATGAGGCCGATGCTGAGGAGCAACACGCCAATGGCGAAGGGGGTGGTGATGCTGAAGGATTCCACGATGAAGGGGGCGCCAAAGAGACCGGCGAAGGAACCCAATCGGGCCAGGGCCACCTGCATTCCCATGGCCAGGGCCATTTCCTTGCCCTTGAACCACTTGACGATCACCTTCGAGACCGTGATACCGGCGTACTCCACTCCGATGCCGAAGAAGGCGTACCCGAATAGAGCCAGCGCCACGGGGGGTGTGATGGTGAGCGCTTTGAACTCCGAGCCAAAGCTCAAAAGCTGGTTGATTCCGTTCATGAGGCCTTGCAGGGGCACTGCCAGGATCTCAGCAAAACCGTATCCGAATCCGCCGGCGATGAGGCCGGGCGTCAAGGCGTAGTACTTCAAAGAAGCACCGATGACCATGATAGATGCAGAGAGGATGGTGCTGATTCGCACTCCAAATCGGTCCAAGGCGATTCCCACGATGATGAGGGCGCCAAAGAAAACGTTGAACAGTCCGTACCCTCCCGTAACCGCCCCAAAGTCAGCCGGGGTCCACCCCAACTGCGTCTCCACATAGGGTTTGAGAGGGGAGAGAATCTCCGTGAACAGATAGCCGGTGAACATGGTGAAGGCCACAATTCCCAGGGCCGTCCACCGTGCAGCAGCGGAATCTCGCATCGTGTGTTTAACGTCAGTCATCAGGTCCATCCTTTCCGTGGGCTGAAATTCAAGGGTCGAATATAGCCCATCCCCCCCCTTGGTGCAATCGTCTGTTTCCTCTCCCATCTTCAGGCTCCATGTGACCCACTGGAAGCACCGTTGGACTTCCATGCGATTCCCTTGCTATCATCCTCTGGACGTAGGAGGTTTCCATGAACCGAGTCGCGCTGCTTTTTGCCCTGACTGTTCTTCTGTGGGGACTGGCTTGTTCCTCCTCCAGCAACTCCCAGTTAGAGGATATCAACTCCCGGATGGATTCGACCCTGGAGGACCTCCCCCTCGACGACATCGCAGCGCTCGATGACACAGCGGACAGCTTCCTTGAAGATGGGTCCCAAGAGTTGATTCTTGTGGACACCGTGGATGTGAATCAAAGCGACACGATGGACGCTGACTCGTCCTTGGAGGTCTCTGCCGACACCACAGAAGTCATCGAAGACCCCAACGCCTACGACTTCACCGTGGTAGCCCTCCCCGACACCCAGATGTATGCGCAATCGCACCCCGAAGTTTTTCTTGCGCAGATACAGTGGATTGTGGACCACGCCGAAAGCGACAAGATCCTCTTTGTGACCCACCTGGGAGACATCGTGGATTCCGGGGACAGTGCCGAGCAGTGGGTCAACGCCCGGGCAGCAATGGACCTCCTCGACGAGGCTGGAATTCCATACGGAACCGCCATGGGCAACCACGACCGAAACCAAACCGAGGGCGATCTGGGCAAGGGGGCTCACTCGACATGCCAGGCCCCCCCTCCGGCGACCTGTTGTGGTCGTTTCTATATTGAGAATTTCGGACCCCAACGGTACACCGACCGCCCGTGGTACGGAGGAGCCTCCCCCAGCGCCCTGAGCAACTATGAGTTTTTCACGTTTGAGGGGCAGGAGTTCCTCTTCCTCCACCTCACCATCGATCCCTGGGTGGAGGAGCTGGAATGGGCCGACGATGTTCTTGCGGCTCACCCCGACGCTGCGGTATCGCTGTCTACCCATCGCTACCTCTTCGATTTCCGCATGACCGCAGACATGCCTGACCCCATCCCCCTCCTCAAAGCCGGTCGCTTCGATGAATTGGTGGTGACCCTCGTGCAACCTCTATACATGTCGGATGGAATCATTCCCGAGGACCTCTTCCAAGACTGGATTTCCCAACGCCCTCAGATTTACATGGTGCAATGCGGACACATCGACGCCGAGTTCTACCAGGTCAGCGAGAACGTCTCCAGCCTGCCCGTGCACGAGTTGCTGGTGGATTTCCAATCTCTTCCCGACACCGGTGGGGATGGCTGGCTTCGGCTTCTTCGCTACAATGTCGGTGCCGGGCGCATCCGAGTTGAAACCTACAGCCCCACATTGGAGCGATTCAGGGAGAATCGGGAAGGGTGCGACTTCAGCGTAGAACTGCTCGTCGAGTACTTCGCCGACTTCAACGACCTCATCAAGACCATGCCCGACTACGACGTCATCGAAGCGCAATTCGTCGCCTGGACCAGCACTCCCGAAGGGGAAGAAGAGTTTTGCGACCTCATCTACGACCAAGGTTGGAGAGACAGCGACTTCACCTTCGATGTAGCCTTTTCGGCCTACCGCCCACAGCCGTGATCAGCCCAACCAGAGCAGAGTAAACGCCAGTAGAAATTGAGCAGTGTAGTACAGGGGCAACCCGATGAGTCGGTTGCGAAACCGTTTCTCTACGAAGCGGTTGATGGCAACGAAGACATCGGAAATATAGAACAAGACAGCACCCAGGAGCACCAGGGAGCGCCCCACCAGCGGCAGTGAATCCTGGGACATTACCCCCAGGGCACCCCAAACCATCGCAGTGATGACTACAACGTAGGCCGTCACCGGCCCCTTCATCTTGCCCAGTTTCGGGGAAAGCCAGAGGAAAACGAGGGTACTCGCCACGAGGGAGACGGCACCGCCCAAGTAAAGCGGCATGCCCAGACCACCTACCGAGACGAAGGCAATCACATAGGCAACATGTCCCAGTAGAAAGGCAACAAGACCGGCCAGAAAGGTCTTCCTCCCAGGAATCCCAAGAAGGACATCCCCAACCAGGCACAAGCCGAGACCCACCAACAACCAACTTTCGTATTGGGACTTCCCTCCACCAACCAGCACCGCTGCCAGGATGAAAGTACCCGACAGGAGGGTCTTTGCTGCAAGCCCACGCCAAATCCACTCCCTGCGAGTGCATTCCAA
>CALFHQ010000509.1 GCA_937876385.1 uncultured Pseudomonadota bacterium | reverse complement strand
CCCTGGAACACCTGGGGGCGGACATCATTGTCTCAAGCCCAGTCCCCCTGGGAAAGGGATTCGTCAACACCGAGCACGGGGTGATGCCCGTACCCGTTCCCGCCACAGTGGCCATTCTTCAAGGGATTCCGGTGATTGGAACCGACGTCCACGGGGAGATGACGACCCCAACTGGAGCGGCCCTCGTCAAGGCCCACGTAGACCGATTCGGTCCCCTTCCTGCGATGGCCATTGAGGCCACCGGCTGGGGTGCGGGGAGTCGCCGCTTCGAGGACCGCCCGAATTTGCTGCGGACCGTCCTCGGGGAGGCTCTGGAGTCAGAGGGTTCCACCGTCTGGAAACTGGAAGCGACGTTGGATGACCAGACCGCCGAGGGGCTGGCGTTTGCCATGGAATCCCTCTTTGAACACGGGGCGTTGGATGTGTGGTTTGCCCCCGTCACGATGAAGAAGTCACGCCCTGGGGTAGTCCTCACGGTTCTTGCACTGCCTGAACATCGCCTGACCCTTCGTGAGGTTCTCTACAAGGAGACAACCACCCTGGGCATCCGAGAAGAGTCCGTTGTGCGAAGCTCTCTTTCCAGACGGGTGGAGAGCCGAGAATCGTCTTTTGGTGCTGTCCGCGTGAAGATTGCCGGTATCGGCGACGAGGTAGTGACTCGCTCTTTGGAGTTCGAAGACGTCCGAGAACTGGCAAAACGCCATGGCCTCTCGTTTCGAGAGATGACCCGTCGACTTTCGTTGGAACTATTCCCCGATTGAACTGGACTTTGTGATTCCTGTCTACAGCTTGCCGATGCTATCGAAGAGGCGTTTGGAGCAGCCACCCGAGAGGTGCCAGGGGCAGTGGCCGCACACCGAATCGGTGCGCTGAGGGGTGAGGGTCGAGAGCCGGGAGTGGATCTCACGAGTTTTCCAGATGCCCGGTTTCATTCCCAGGATGCCCAGCACCATCTCGTCTAGTGAACGGACTCGTGGTTCTGGGCCGTCTTCGGGAGAGGTGCACCCGACTTCCTTCGAGTAGTAGTCACAAACTGCGCAGGCGTCGTCGTTTCCGACGACTACTTCAAACGTCGAGTCTGGGGACAGGTACAGCGCCTTCATGGATGCAAATGCGCTTGCGAACTCGCCGTATTGCTGGGTGCTTTCAAAGGCCAGAAGGCACAACAGGTGATGTCCCCGAACCGTTGCGTCGATGGAGTCTTTCGAAGAAGTTGAGTTCACCGGTGTTCCTGCTAATGACCCTGGCCGAAGGGGTTGTAGAACTCCAGCATGGCGCTGAAGATGATGTCCGAGGTGTCGGTGACGTTCTGCTGGTAGCCCAATTCGATGCCGATCATTTCCTGGGCGATGATGGTCACTCCGGCGCCAACGTTGGTGCGCCCCTGAGTTGACTCGTATCCCACGCCGCCACGAAGGTAGAACTGGGGGATCACCATGAACTGCAACCCGCCTTGATACTCGAGTCGGGTCTCTTCCTGGCCGTTCTCATCCATGGCGTCAATTTGGGCGTTCATTTCTGCGCCAATCATGAAGCGTTCGTGCCAATAGGAGATCCCCCCCCCAACTCCCCGAGGAGAGAGGTTGCGCTGGTTTCTGACCAGGCTGTATCCAGCTACCCCGATCATCAACTTGCGGGAGAAGTCCAGGATGATTCCCAGATCACCGTTCCACACATCTTCAGAAGTCTGGAATGCGTTCCACAAGCGGTGGCCTGCTGCACCGAAGTGGATGTTCATGACGTTGGTTGGGAGGGTGAACGTCAGGCCAAAATGAACGTTGTGTGAGTCCCAATCCTTTTCATCGAACATGTAGTTGTAAGCGATGCCCATCCCCAGGTGATACATGTTGGGGCTGGAGTCGGTCCAGGAGAGGTTGAGGCTGTGGGCCGTCGGATCGGCGTTCAAGTAGGAGTACCCCGTGCCGATGGTGTACTGAGGAACCACCGCCAATCCCGCGGGGTTCAGGTACAGCGCGCTGGCACCTGCCGCAAAGGAGCGTCCCATGCCGGCCATTCCTATCGTACGAGCCGGAAGCATCCGCCGGAAGCCGGGAATCTGGGCCGTTGCTGGGAGGGCAATCGCCAGACACGTCAGTGCCACCATAAGCCCCAAGATTTTCTTCATCCATTTTCTCCGTCGAAATCCGTTCCAAACAGGGTATCGTTGCAACCCTTAGCGGTCAAGAAAAGGGGCTCCTGGACAAACCATCGGACTGTCCTTGCATTCCCGGTTCATCCGTCTAAACTAGCGGCCGGTTCGAAGGTTCAACCCTCCCTTTGAGGGGAACCACATGCTAGGCCGTACAAATGCGCGCTGGAGGGGTTGTCATGGGGACCAGAGAGAAGATCGACGACTTGGTGAAATTGAGAACGGAAGCCCACCTCGGCGGAGGACAAAAGCGTATCGACAAGCAGCACGAGAAGGGGAAGATGACCGCTCGGGAACGCATCGACTATCTTCTCGACGAGGGGACCTTCCAGGAACT
>CALFHQ010000508.1 GCA_937876385.1 uncultured Pseudomonadota bacterium | reverse complement strand
TGGCCATGATCGAAATCCTCGTGAAGAGGGTGGACCTCTTGGGCCCCATCTTGTTCCTTTCCAGCTTTGCTGGTCTCATAGTGCTTGTTATCAAGGACCGCAAAAAGGGGCTCCTGCTCCTCTCCCTGGTAGTGGTGGGGTTGCTGGCAAAAGCCATCATGTACCTGGATGTGGAAAACCCTGACGACCACGGCTACTTCCTCATCGGACTCATGCCCCTGGCCGCTGCCACAATGGGACTGCTGCACATCAAGATCCCCTGGAAGAAGGCACACCCCGGGGCGGTCTCAGTGGCCCTCCTGATAGCCCTCACGGCCAACGGAGCCCTCCTCGTCAGTGACGATGGCAACGCCTCGTCCTTAGCCTACTTTCCGGCTCCCGACGCCTTCAACCGGCACTTCCTGGAAGAGGTCCCCCCGGACTCGGTGTTCATGCCCTCCTACTTCGCCATGTTCTTCAGCCACCTGTATTTTCACGACGTAGAACACAGGCGACCGGACGTCGCCATGGTACACCAGACCTTCTATGCAAAATACGCGGGGGGAGCAGCCTATGCGCAGGACATCGTCAAGAGATACCCCGATCTGAAACCCCTCTTTGATTCCTTCATGGAAACCCATCGATTCCCTTTGGAAGCAGCCCGGAAGCTGGCAGAACGCCGTCCCATCATCTTGGAAAACGACACCCTGAACGTCACTGCGGATTCGACGCCCCTCAAGGCGTATTCGCTGGGAGCCGGAGGGCTCACCGACCCGAATTTCTTCGCCATTCCCACCATGCAGTTGCAGTTCGTGGGTCCGGGATTGCAGCTCCTTGGATTCAACACTCACGGTTATGGTGAGACCCAGGCCCAACAAGCGTTCTGGCACCGATTCTACCAAACCCTGAAGCACGTCCCCAAACACAAGGAAGTAGACAAACTTCTTCTCTGGATCCACTACCGAAACGTCCTCTATTTCATCAATAGAGGAAAGCCCTCGAACGCCCGATTCGAGCTGCTCATGTCCCTCCAACATGCCATCGGAAGCGACCAGCGCCTGCGAGAATTGGATGCCACGTTGAAGGCAGAGCAGAAGAATGTAGAGATAATTCCCAAGGGCGGACACAAATGTCAGACACCGGGGATTTTTGACTCAGATGCGCCCCCACTGGAGCCGGAATTGGAGCCCTACCTACCACAGAATTTTCCCGGCTTCTAAGGGCTCCCGCCTGTCTTCTGCCTCCCCCGCCACCTGCAACCTGCACACTGCCACCTCCCCTGCCACCTCCCCTGCGCGCTGCAACCTGCACGCTGCCACCTCCCTTGGCACACCCCTTGCTAGTAATACTCTCCGGTTGCTTGAAAGTCGTTCTCGAGTGTCCCCCCTTGGCATTCGAGAGAGACTCTTCCTCCTTCTTTTGTGACAATGCGGCCTAGCTTCGAGGGCCGGGCGACAATGCCCGGCCCTTCCTTTTTTAAACCACCTGTTCATACTTTTTTATCCACTTCCCCTCTGACAAACTGCCGCACGGCGGGGTCCGTGGAGCCGAAGAAGCCGGGAGTGGGTCCTGAATACCGCACTTTCCCTTGAAGAAGGAAGACGACCTCGTCGGCCAATCGGCGGATGCTGCGAAGATCGTGGGAGATCACCAGCATGGTCATTCCACCCTGATTCAGTTTCCCCACCAGCTCGTCGAGCTGCCTGGCAGCGTATGGGTCGAGGCCGGTTGTGGGCTCGTCCAGGATGAGGGTTTCAGGTTCAAGAGCAAGGGCTCTTGCGATGGAGACCATCTTCTGTTGGCCAGTGGATAGTTGGTTGGGTGACTGGGGGCCGAAGTCTCCCAGCCCCATCTTTTCGAGTTGCTCAAGGGCCCGGGCATCAGCCTGGTCCTTGGAGAGATGGTAGTGATGTCGCAGGACCACGGAGACATTCTCTTTGACGGTCATGGAGTCAAAGAGGGTGGGATGCTGAAAGACGTAAGTGCATCTCTTGCGGAGCTTCAACAAGGCCGCCTCGTTGAGGGTATCCACTCGTTTGTCTCGATAGTAGACCTCTCCTACGTCGGGCTTGATAAGTCCCACGAGGTGACGCACGAGGACGCTCTTCCCGGTTCCGCTGGGGCCTGCCACAAAGGTACAGCACCCCTCGCAGAAGGAAACGTCTACCCCGGTGAGGACTCGATTTTCGCCGAAGGCTTTTTCGAGTTTGACGACTCGGGCGATGGGGTTTCGCTCTTCCCTGGAAGGGGGTTGAATCACATCACCACCTCCCAGAACACCGAAATGAACGCGTCGAGTAGGATCACCACCATGGAGGACATGACCACCGCCTTCGTGGTGGCGCGTCCGACCCCTTCAGAGCCTCCCTCGGCCTCGAATCCACAAGCGCAACTGACCAGAGGGATGGCAAAACCCATGGCGAGGCACTTGGTGACTCCCATGGTGAGGTCGTGCATCCGAACGAAGCGCAAACTCAAGTAGGTATCGGGCAACACCGAGAAGCCGG
>CALFHQ010000507.1 GCA_937876385.1 uncultured Pseudomonadota bacterium | reverse complement strand
CTGGACCTTACCTACGTGGTTCAGAAGGGCAGTCCCACCTACATCGGGAACATCATCCTGGTGGGCAACGAGACCACCGCCGACAAGGTGATCCGCCGAGAGATGCGAATCGCAGAGGGGGACTTGTTCCACCAGAACAAGTTGGACCGAAGCAAGGCCCTCATCTTCCGACTCGGCTTCTTCGAGGACGTGCAAATCGAAACCCGTCCCTCCAACAATCCCGCCATGACCTCCGCTGCCAAAGGGTCCGACGAGGTCGTCTCTTACGTGGACCTCGTGGTGAAGGTGAAGGAGCGGGATACGGGGATCTTCCAGGTGGGAGCGGGCTTCTCGTCTCTGGAGAGCTATCTGTTCCAGGCCAGAGTCTCCAAGAACAACTTCCTGGGGCGAGGGCAAACCCTCTCCTTCCAGGCGCTGCTTTCTTCCCTTCGAAGCATCTACATGATCTCCTTCGTGGAGCCCTACCTCCTCGACACCCCGGTGAGCTTTGCCTTTGACCTGTACAATACAGCCACGGACTACGAAGCCTTCACCACGGAATCGTTGGGGGGGAACATCACCCTCGGCTACCGCTTCTTTGACGACTATTTCCTGTACCTCTCCTACAAGGCCGAGAAAATGAACACGAGCCTCGGCGGGCGAAGTGGGTACGGCGGAATTCAGCTTGAGCGATTGACCTCGAAGGGGCTCACCACCAGCGCCAAGATTTCTCTGGCCTGGGACACGAGAAACAACCGACGAATCCCCACAAAGGGTTGGTATAACTCGGTCTCCTACGAGTGGGCGACCCCGTACCTGGGAGGAGATTCCGACTTCCACCGAACCTTCGTGAACTCCCGTTGGTACATCCCACTGATTTGGAACTTCACGTTGCGACTCAACGGGACCTTCGGCTATGTGACGACCACTGCGGACGCTGGGGTTCCCATCTTCGAGCGCTTCTACGTCGGGGGCATCTTCTCCGTGCGTGGCTTCCAGCGCAACTCGCTGAGTCCCACCATCGCTGCCGCTTCCGGTTCAGAGCCGGGGGCCAGCCTTGTCCCCTTCCCGTTGGGAGGGAACAAGGAGCTTATCTTCAACGCGGAGATCGAGATTCCCATCGTTCGAGAGATGGGGATTGTGGGGGTTGTCTTCCTGGATGCAGGGAACTCCTTTGCCGAGCAGCAGTCGCTGGATGTCCTCCAGTTGCGGACCAGCGCCGGGTTTGGGTTTAGATGGTGGTCTCCGATGGGGCCCCTGCGCTTTGAGTGGGGATTCCCGCTTCGACCGCAGGAAGGGGAGGACTCCATGGTCTTTGAATTCACCATTGGGTCTGCCTTCTAACTGATACGGACTGAAAGAATCACACAGAGAACGGTTGAATGAGGGGAATCTGGACACTCTTTGGTCTGGAGCAGCGTCAGTGGCGCCGTGCTGTGTGGTTGTGGCTGCTTCTGCTCGCGATGACCCTGGCGTTTGAGCTTGCCGACGACACCCTCCTGGCCCTTCTCATTGCCAAAACAGGCTCCAAATCACTTCCCAACGCCTTTGCTCTGGAGGCGGGGCTGCGCTTTGTAGCCACCGCCATCTACTTTGTGTGGATTCGCCGCATCTCGTACTCTCGCCTCATGTGGTGGGTGAGTCTGGCCTACGGTTTGGCCATCGGTGGGTTTGGCGGCTTCTCGGCCCTGGGGGGAGAGGGCTATGTGGTCACCTTTTACGCCGTAGAGCGGGTTCTTCAGACTCTCGTGGTGCTTCATTGGGGGGTGTATGTCATCGACTACTTCACCGTCCGGGAGTCCTCCATCGTGTTGCCCTTCGTTTACAGTGCCCAACCGTTGGGAACTGTGCTCGCCGGCGCCATGCTCGCCTTGTACACCGGAAGCAACCTTGAGGTGCTGTTGATTCCTGCCGGGGTGGCTGGCTTGGCCAGTGTTATCCTGGTGAGTCGATGTGCCGGGTTGCTGTCAGAGTCGAAACGAATCAAAATTCGCCCCAACGAACAGGCCGTGGACAGCCTCTGGAAGGCAGCGTGGGTGTATGTGTGGAATGCGCCGGTTGTGCGCACCATGGCCCTGGCAACGGCTGGATTGGTGGTGGCTCGAGCGGTGTTGCAGGTGGGGTATTCGACGGCTCTTGAATCCCACTACACGACTGCAGAAGAAATTGGTCGTTTTGTCGGGGTCTACAAGGTCTGGGCGAGTGTCGCTCTGTTTGTTGTGCAGGCGTTGTGGGCTGCGAGATTGATGAAGGCATTTTCACCCACTCGGGTGAACTTCGCCTACGCTTCCGGGGTGGGATTGGCTTTTCTGGGTTTGGTCTTCATGCCGGGAATCGGCTCGGTGCTCTTTGCGAAGTTCATGCACAAAGAGAGCAAGTCCATTTTGAAGACTCCTTTCTCAATCTTGATGTACGGATCCATGGAGGACCACGCCCGGGCTCCCGCCAGAATGGCGGTCTTTGGGGTTGTGATTCCGCTGGCTTCCCTCTTTGTCGGCCTGGTGATG
>CALFHQ010000506.1 GCA_937876385.1 uncultured Pseudomonadota bacterium | reverse complement strand
GCCCGAAGGGATGAGCCGAGAGCGCTTTGAGTGGTTGGAGAAGGTCGGGGCCGAAATCATCGCAACCCCCGGCTGCGAGTCCAACGTCAAGGAAATCTACGACAAATGCTGGGAACTCGAGAAGACTCGAGGAGACGAGGTCGTGGTGCTGAACCAGTTCGCTGAATTCGCCAACCCGGCCTGGCACTACCATGTCACCGGCGCAGCCATCGAAGACGTCTTGAAAACCGAACTCGGTCCAAAGGACCGGTTGGCTGGGGTGGGACTCTCCACCGGCTCAGCGGGCACCATCGCCTGCGCCGACTATCTTCGCAAGGCGTGGCCTCGCATGAAGGTGGCCGCATCCGAAGCCGTGCAGTGTCCGACGCTGCTCCAAAACGGGTACGGTGGCCACCGCATCGAGGGGATCGGAGACAAGCACGTTCCCTGGGTTCACAATGTCAAGAACACCGACGTCATCGCCGCCATCGACGACGACGACACCGTTCGCCTCATCCGCTTGTTCAACGAGCCGGCGGGACACGAGCTGCTCAAGAAGAAGGGAATCTCTCAGGATTTCATCGACCAGCTCAAGCTCATCGGGATCTCCGGGGTGTGCAACCTCTTGACCAGCATCAAGCTGGCTCACTGGTTTGAGATGGGAGAAAACGATGTCGTATTCACCATCCTCACCGACTCCATGGAGCTGTACGGCTCTCGACTGGAAGAGATGACCGAAGGGCTCGGCCAATACACCATGGAGCAGGCAGCAGCGGACTTTGACCGATGTCTCATGGGACAGAAGACCGATTGGATGCAGGAACTCAACTATTGGGACCGCAAGCGCATCCACAACCTGAAATACTTCACATGGGTTGAACAGCAGGGAAAATCCGTCGATGAACTCAACGCCCAGTGGTACGATGATGACTATTGGGACAACCAGTTCGCTGAAACCCTGAAGTTGGACGACGAGATCCGTGCGTTCAACGAGAAAACGGGAGTGCTGAAGGAGTACCTCTAGCCTGGACGCGGTTGGAGAGTGGAGACAGAACGGATTCCAGGATACGGAGAGTGACCATGAAGAGTGCAGCGTTTGGATTGCTGATTTCGGTGGCCTTGCTGGCGGGTGCTTGCGGAAGCGAAACCACACAACAGTCCACGGACGGTGAAGCCGTCGCCGTGATGCCCGGCAAAGCCGACAACTACCTGTCGCCGACCTCCCGGGAGTACACCCTGGAGGGGATGGGGGATCTGGCGCTGGACTCAGCGGAGTGGGCGGAAAAGACTCAGGAAGAGCGAGACGGCCACGTGGAAGAGATCCTGGAATACCGGTTCAAGGCTTACGGGCACTTCATCAACGAATACATCACGGACAAGTCGAGCCACGATGACAACCAGGAATACGGCGGATTTGCCGGCTTGATTCGGGGTTCATCGCTGGAGTTCATCTACGAACCGGTGGACGACGCCGGGTTGCAGTATGTATTCTTGTGGGAGATGGAGATGGGGGGGCCCCGGGACCTCATGGATCGACTCCCGCTGGAAACCAACGTGGAGGGGAAATCCTACTTCCTGGTCACCCTTCCCAAGCTCACCGAGAGCCAACTCAAGTACGCCAGCTATCCGAAGGCTTTCAACCCCGAGACGTTTGATGGGGACACCGAAGAGATTGAAGTCGTAGTGTCCCCCGAGGACGAATCCTTTGATGCCTTCCCTGAATACGATCGCCTCTTCGCCGACGGTGTCCTCGATGTTCTCGTCGTGGTGGGGGGGGACTACAACGAGGAGCGCTACGATCTCAAAGCCACCGAAGAAATCTACAACTGGCTGAAGAGAGCCGGCTACGACCATCCGACATCGAATTGGAAGGAGTTGACCCTGGACTCCCCCGACTTCACGAAGACCCTGAGGGTCAACGGCAAGGACGTGGCTGTTCGAGTCCAGCTCCTCCATCCCGACATCGTTGAAGATTCGAACCTCGACGCCCTGCGAGAGAAGATCATCGAAGCCTACAAGACTCGTGATGTTGTGATGTATGACGGCCATGCGGGGCAGGATCCTTCGTACTCCGGGGTGGTCTACCACTACAATCCTCGTCACGCCATTTCGGCCGACGACCTGGGTCAACTGGAACTCCCCGAGAAGTACCAGATCTATGTGTTCAACGGATGCAAGACCTACAATGCGTATCCCCCTGCCGTGTACGCCAACGAGGCAAAAACCGAAGAGAACCTGGATATCATCTCCACGGTGAACTTCTCCTGGCTCACCATGCAGCCCTTCACCACATCAGGATTCCTCAACCAGTTGACCGCCAAATCGGCTGGAAACCACGACCCGCAAACCTATGTCGAGATCCTCTCTGCCATCAACAAGTCCAACAACTGGAACGTTTACTATGGCGTCCACGGACTGGATGACAACCCCCACGTCAACCCCTACGCAGACCTCACGACCCTGTGTGAAGAGTGCGGCAACGACAGTGATTGCCCAGGCGCCGGGAACCGATGCGTGCGATACGAGTGGGGTTCTGCCTGTGGTGCCGAATGCACCGCCAACGACGGCTGCCCGGAAGGCTACTTCTGCGGCGACATCGCCGTGGGCACCCAAGTGGTTGGGCACCAGTGCATGCCCTTTGGATACCAGTGCAACTGAGATTCCTTGATTGTCCCTTGAAGTCAAATCCGCTATGGTTCTCCTGAAACTTCCGGTCTATTTGAGAGGGTGAAACCATGCCGGACAAGCCGATTCTGGTCCACAAATACGGTGGCTCCTCCCTGGCGGACATCGACAAGATCCGCAAAGTCGCCAAACACGTCGTCGCCCAGGCAGACAAAGGCTACCGAATGGTGGTTGTGGTTTCGGCCATGGGAAAGACCACCGATGTTCTTCTCAAGATGGCTCAGGAAATCGCTCCAGAGCCCGAACGCAGAGAGTTGGACATGCTGTTGACCGTTGGAGAGCGAATCTCCATGGCGCTGCTGTCCATGGCCATTCAGCGAATGGGGCACAAGGCCCGCTCCTTCACCGGGTCGCAGGTGGGCATTATCACCACCGACAGCCACTCCAACGCCCGCATCATCGAGGTACGACCGTTCCGCATTCAAGACGAGCTGGAGCGGGACCGGATCGTCATCGTGGCGGGGTATCAGGGAACCAGCTACAAACGGGAAATCACCACCCTGGGTCGAGGGGGGTCGGACACAACCGCCATCGCCCTGGCAGCGGCTCTGGAGGCGGAGCGGGTGGAGATTTACTCGGACGTGGACGGCATCTACTCAGCGGATCCTCGAATCGTTCCAGGGGCTCACCGGTTGGAAGAGGTGGGGCTCGACGAGATGATGATGCTCTCCAAAACCGGAGCCCGCGTCATGGCCGCCGATTCCATGGAATACGCTCGAAAGAAAGACATCGCCATCTTCGCCAAATCCAGCGTCAACCTCGACGCACCCGGAACGGTGATTCGACGAAACCCCTCCTGCGACGATCGCCGATTCTCCGGAGTGGCGGGAAACAAGAACGTCATCTACGTTCAATTCTCCCAGGCGGCGGACGTCGCCCACTCCGCGGATCTCTTCGATTGCCTCAACGAGGTCGGCAGCCTCGAATTGATGCCCTTCATGTCCCACGTCAGTCTCTCCGGGAATGCAGGGGCAACGTTCCTCTACTCGGGAGAAAACTTCCACAATCTGGGCTCCTTCCGGAAGACCATTCAGGAGAAATTCGGGCAGAATGTGGACATTCGAGACGACATCGGAACCGTGACCCTGGTGGGTGCGGGAATCGCCGAAGATCCGGAAACCCACCGACGAATCACCGCCTTCCTGGATGAGCACAGGCACCTCATCAGGCAGGTCTTCTTCCTGCCCCTGGCGGTGACAATGCTGGTGGCAGTGACCGACGTTGACCACCTCGTGAGGGATACCCACGAACTGTTTCTTGCAAAAACCCCATGAAAAATGTGAGCATTGGGGTGCTCAAACCGACCTCTAGGACGGTTAAGTAGTTAGTGGGTGCCGAAGGGGCACTCAACTTACCAACAGAGCAACAGGGGGACGCAACATGGCTTCATTGAACAAAGTATTTATTCTGGGGCGACTCGGAGCCGATCCGGAGCTTCGCTACACACCCGGCGGCCAGGCGGTTGCCAACTTGAACGTAGCGACCAACTCCTGGTCTGGAAAGGGCGAACAGCGTGAAGAGCGCACCGAATGGCATCGTGTCGTGGTCTGGGGGAAGCAAGCTGAGTCTTGCGACCGCTACCTGAAGAAAGGGCGAGAAGTCTTCGTGGAAGGGCGTCTCCAGACCTCCTCCTGGGAAGACAAAGACGGCAACAAGCGCTATCGCACCGAGATCAACGCCATGGTCGTCCAGTTCATCGGTGGGATGGACTCCGGCGATGCCCCGCGAGGCGGTGGTGGCGAGCGGGGCCCCGCACGTCCTCAGGACGACCAGCCCAAACGCCAGACACAGCGACCGACCGCTCCCGAACCTGAGATGCCGGATGATGACGACTTCCCATTCTAGACAATCATCCCGGCTAGCCTCCTCAAATAACGCTTCGTGTCATGCTTCTTCGCCGCGCTGTGTTACACTTTTACCCCCCCGTATTCTCTCCAGAAGATCGTGACCCACAGCCGGTTTGCGGCGATCTCAGGTGGCCCCTCCACCTTCCATCGAGGGCACAATGATGCGTTCGGTCATTCATGTTTGGTTTGACAAGGGTCCGTCAGACGTTCTACCTTTGGGAGGTCAATTGAAAACTGCGAAGGATTACCTAGGGAAGAACGCACTCTCGACCCGAAGAAGAAGGAGGGAACCGTGAAGATTCTCGTGACAGCAAAAAGGGTGACAGACCCCGATGCCCGAATCCGGCTGAAGGCCGATTTGAGCGGCATCGACTCCGAAGGTGTGGAGTTCAAGCTCAATCCTTTCTGTGAAAACGCCATTGAAGAAGCCGTGCGACTGAAGGATGCCCATGGGGCAGACGTGGTCGTGGTTGGCATCGGCACCGCAGAAAACGACGCGGAGATCCGCCGAGCCATGGCCATGGGCTGTGACTCCGGTATTCGTGTGGAAGGCACCGACGACCAGCTCGACTCCGACCTCGTCGCCCGCATCCTGGCCAAGCTCGTTGAGCAAGAGCAGCCGGATCTCGTCTTGTTGGGCAAGCAGGCCGTGGACGGTGACTCGAACCAGGTAGCGCAGCTTCTGGCAGCGTACCTCGGGTACCCCCAGGCCGTGTTCGTATCTCACCCCGAAGGCTCCACCGGAATGACCTCCGGCAAGCCGGGACTCACCGTCACCGGCGGAAAGCTCCAGGCCATGCGGGAAGTTGACGGCGGCGCCGAAGTCGTGGAAGTGGACATGCCGGCAGTGATTTCGGCGGACCTCCGCCTGAACGAGCCGCGTCTTCCGAAGCTTCCAATGATCATGAAAGCGAAGCGGAAACCCCTGAAGGCAATGACCATGGCAGACCTCGGGATCGACCCGGCGCTAAAGGTCAAGACCATTGCCTACCACAACCCGCCGGTTCGTGCCGCGGGAATCAAGGTGGCAGACGTGGACCAACTGTTGGACAAACTGGCCAACGAAGCCAAAGTCATCTGAGGCATAAGGGGGTTACATCATGGGAAACACACTGGTATTCGTTGAACATCGCGACGGCGAGTTCAAGAAAGCGACATTGAGCGCCGTGACGTTTGCGCGTCAGGTTGCTGATAAAACCGGCGCCGCCTACGACATGGTCGTGGTCGGAGAAGGACTGTCCAACGTAACCGCAGAAGCCGCCAAGTACGGCGCTGCCAAGGTATACGTCGTGGATGCTCCCGCCCTCAAAGACTACACCGACATGACCTGGGCCGCTGCTGTTGCCGCCGTGGCAAAGCAGTCTGGAGCCAGCGTCGTGGCCGGCGCTGCCACCACAGCAGGCAAGGGACTTCTCCCCCGAGTGGCAGCCCTCCTGGACGCTGGAATGGCCAGCGACATCGTGGGATTTGGCGACAAGGGAGCTTCCCTGTCCTTCCTGCGACCGATGTGGGCCGGCAACGTCATCGGGGAAGTGGAGATCACCTCCGCTGTCCAGGTGGCATCCGTTCGAGGCACCGACTTTGACGCCGCAGAACCCACCGGAGATGCTTCTCCAGTGGAAGCTGTTACGGTGACTCTGGGCAACCCGACCCAGCGCCTCGTCTCCTTCAAGGCGACGGTCTCCAGCCGTCCGGAAATGACCGAAGCTTCGGTGGTTATCGCCGGTGGCCGAGGGGTCAAGTCCAAAGAGAACTTCAAGCTCATCGAGGACCTCGCAGACGTCCTGGGCGGCGCCATTGGAGCCAGCCGAGCGGCCGTCGACGCCGAGTTCGTCGAGAACGACTATCAGATCGGGCAGACCGGAAAGGTCATCGCTCCCGATCTGTACATCGGAGCCGGGATCTCGGGAGCCATCCAGCATCTCGCCGGAATGAAGAACTCCAAGGTCATCGTGGCCATCAACAAGGACGAAGAGGCACCGATTTTCGACGTCGCCGACTATGGCCTCGTTGCCGACCTCTTCAAAGTTCTTCCTGAACTCACCGAGAAACTGAAAGCTCGCAAGGGCTAGAAGGAC
>CALFHQ010000505.1 GCA_937876385.1 uncultured Pseudomonadota bacterium | reverse complement strand
AACCTCCCCAACCTGTACGAGGAGATTGCCACCCAGGGACACTACTTCAACTATGCCATCGTCCGAACGTTCCACCTTTCCGCCATCGCCAACGCCCTCATCAACGGCCAAGACACGATGGCCAGAGAGTTGCTCGTGGGTTGCATCGAACGAAGCGATATGGCACTCCACGACGAAGACGAAAGGGCAGCCCACCACGAATGGGACGCCGAGTTGGCAAGCTGGCTCCTCGCTGCCGCTGCGGCCGGAATGCCGTTGACCCACGAAGAAGCCCGCCTGGTTCGCACGCTGTATGCTGCTTCGGCGAAGTACTACCGCAACTTCCCCTATTGGGACCCCTGGACCGCGGACATGGAAGACGGCCCCTTCAATTACAAACCAGAACGGACTGGAGTAGACCCAGACGACCCGGAGGGTGGCGCCGTTACCCACGTCCGGGTCCCCGAGATGGCCCACATCTTCGAGTACTGCTGGTCCCCCTTCCGCAATCCCAAGGTGGCGGCTCTCGTCGATTGCGACGCTTTCCTCGACTCTTCCAACTGGGCTCTCTAGGAGGCGGCTGCGCGCAGCCTGCAGGAGGCGGCAGCGCGCAGCTTGCAGGAGGCGGCAGGAGGCAGCGCGCTGCTGCCTGTTTGCTCCTGTTGCTCCCGTTGCCTTCCCCCCCACGAATACACAGTTTTCCTAACGAGAGGGGCATCTCCCTTCTCGGGAGGAATCATGAACCCAGCAGTCGGATTTGCCTTGAAGGTCTTCGCTGTTTCAGGTGTGATGGCGATGGCTATCTGGGTTTACCAACAGCCGGCTTCTCCGGAGCCGAGACCGAAGGGTACGAACATGGAATGGAAGTCACTGACCCCGGAAGAGGAACGGGTAATTGTGAACAAGGGAACTGAGCGACCGTTCACCGGGAAGTTCTACAAGCATCACGACGATGGCACTTACACCTGCAAACGTTGCGGTGCCCCTCTGTTTGCCTCCGACGCCAAGTTCGAATCGGGTTGCGGGTGGCCTTCCTTCGACGACGCCATTGAAGGCAGCGTGAAGGAAGTCCCCGATGCCGACGGAATGCGCACCGAGATTGTCTGTGCAAAGTGCGGCGCGCATCTCGGGCATGTGTTTCGTGGGGAGCAATTCACCCCCAAGAACACGCGCCACTGCGTGAACTCTGTTTCACTTGAATTCATATCCGAAGAGGAACAACAAGCCATGAATGAACCCGCACAGCCGAGCACCGAAACCGCCTACTTCGCCGGAGGGTGTTTCTGGGGAGTGGAGTATTACATGGAGCAGATTCCCGGCGTCATCTCGGTGACCTCTGGATACATGGGGGGAGACACGGACAACCCATCATACAAGCAAGTGTGTTACGAAGACACGGGGCACGCCGAGGTGGTGGAGGTGGTCTTCGACCCCTCGAAAACGAGCTATGAGACGGTGGCCAAAATGTTCTTCGAAATTCACGATCCCACCCAGAAGGACCGCCAGGGACCGGACATCGGAGAGCAGTATCGCTCGGCGGTGTTCTACAAGAGTCCAGAACAGCGCCAGATTGCGCTGCAACTCATCGGCGAACTGAAGGGCAAGGGGTTGCGAGTGGTCACCGAGGTGGAACCGGCCGGAGAGTTCTGGAAAGCGGAAGAGTATCATCAGGACTACTACAAGCGAACCGGGAAGACTCCCTACTGCCACAGCCGAGTGTTCCGATTCAGATAGCGTCTTGTGGACACCAGGAAGGCCACCAGGAGCAGGAAGAGGGCGAAGAGTGCGCCGGGATTGCGGCCTTCGGAGACAGAGCAGCCAGAGCTTGAGGCCTTCCCCGAGTCCTGGTCTGGAGCTACG
>CALFHQ010000504.1 GCA_937876385.1 uncultured Pseudomonadota bacterium | reverse complement strand
CTGGATGAAGGTTCCCAGGTGGCAGTGCAATCCGACGAGATCCATCTTGTCCCCGACCTGGATGCGGCGTACCGCGTCCCGGGCCTGTCCCCCTTCGAGGTTGAATCCAAAACGGCCCCAAGCGGGGGTCCCATCGGTGGTCATGTTGAGACGAATCGCTACCCCCGGACGCAGTTTGAGGGATTCGGCGACTTTCTCGGCCAGGGCCAACTCGTCGAAATGGTCGATATGGACCATGGAGTTCCCCTCGAATGCCTTCTTCAATGCGGATGCCGGCTTGTAGGGGCCGTTGAAGTGGATGCGCTCGGAGGGCACTCCCAGGTGAATGGCCTTGTCGTATTCGAATTCCGACACGACTTCAGCCCACGACCCCTCTCGGTGCATGATGGAGCAGATTCCGTCCAGGTAGTTGGTCTTGTAGGACCAGGCAATGCGCACCTTGGGATAGCGAAGGCTGACCGCTTCCCGAAGCTCCCTGACCCGCTCGACGATGGTCTTCTCGGAGAAGACGAAGAGGGGGGAGCCGTATGCTTTGACCAACTCTTCCACGGGCACCCCGGCGATTTCGGTCATGGGTCGGGCAGCGCCGGTGCGGGAGAACTTGTTCATCATCCCCATCTGGTGGCGCACAAGCACGGGTCGTTCGTATATTTTCTTACTCATGGTCAGTCTCTCCCCAGTGCGCTTCCCCGTTGGATGCCATCACTTGAAAATCCTCAAGTCGCGCAATTTGGTCAATGGAAATTCGTACAAACATCGTTCCAGCCTCGAAGGTCGTCATGGGGGCCACTTCTTTGCCCAAAGCCAACGCCACCACGGCAGCAGGGAGGTTCATTCCGGCCCCTGCGCTGAGGAACGACCACGCAGGAAAGCGAGGGTTGATTTCCAGGAGGTGGTATCCCCCCTTCTGGTCCTTCATGACCTCCACTTCGCAAGGTCCTCGCCACTTCAGATGGGCCACAAACTGGCGGGTAATCTCCAGCAGTTTCGGGTCCTTAATGGCCACTCCGGCCCACCCCTTTCCTTTGTCTGTGATGTAGGTTTTCCGCATGGGAACGGCACCCACAAGTCCTCCCTTTCCGTCTCCCACGGCCACCACATCGAGTTCTTCCCCCAAAATGGATTCCTGGATAATCACAGGTACTCCCCATTTGGCCACTGTGCGGTGGAACGCGGCCACGGCATCGTCCACACTTCGGGCAAGCTCCGCACCGTAGTAGAGTCCCTTGACCCAGAAGGGATAGGGTACATCTTCGTGTACCTTGTAAAGAGAGTTGATGTCGGAAACCACTTTGGTTCGAGGTACCGGAATGTCGGAGTTTTCTCCCATTTGCGCCAGGGAGACCTTGGAACGGAGGTCATACTGGTCTTTGGTGCACATAAATGTGCCGATTCCCAGGTCGGACAGTCGGTCTTCCAAGGCCATGAAGGAGGGAAGCTCGGCATCCAGGGTCGGAATGATGACATCCAGGGGAATCTGCGAGTGGATGTAGGAGAGCCGCTCCCACAGGGCATCAATGCCGTGGGAAGGGTAGGGGAGCAGGTAGATGTCGTCCACGAGGTCTTTGGCGTAGATTCCAGGGTCCAGCGTGTCGTAGGCCAGCCCCACGATTCGCCCCTTGAAGGTGGGGTCAAGGCGCAAGGCTCGAATGACGGTGATTCCGGGGCCTGGATTGTCCGTTGCGTTGAGTCCCGTGACGGCCACTGTGGGATTGTTGGCGCTCATCACAGATCCTCCAGGTTGAAGCTTGGAGGCAGGACCCCACTGTCCTTGAGAAGGAAGATGAACTCGTCGATATCGCGATCGACGTCGGCTTCCCCGACTTCGAACTCATCTTCCAGGTGGGAGCGAATGTCCCGTCGGCCCTTCCCACTGCGAAGGGCTTCCAGAATGGCATATCCGACTGCGTTGGTATTAAACGACGCACCGGTGTACGGGTCGAACACAAATCCCGTCTCGCTCACGGCCAGATCCTTCATTTTTTCAGGAATTTCCATGGTTCTCTCCTTCACAAATGGGTTTACTCAAAGCCTTCAAGACAATTCATCAACGGCCGGGCATGGGTCCCTTGTGGTGACAGACCCCGTCCGGACCACATTCCAGATATGGCCCGCAGTTCCAACCCTTGTTGCAGTTAGGCAGGCAGAGGCGCACGTCGGGGTCGCAGACGTACCCCGAGCGACAACTCGAAGATCCAGGGGTGCACTGAGGCAGGCAAAATCCTTGTCCCTGCATAGGCAAACAACCGAATGATGCTTCGCAATCGCCAGGAGCCAGGCAAGGGTGGGAGCACATTCCGCCACTCCACGCCGGGTCCGGGGCCGGGTCCATTCCGCCCAGGCACCAACCGCTCTGGCACTGTTCGACGCCGTCGCAGGGGGAGCCCAGCGGGTTCAGCTCAGGCCAATCGTAGCGACAATCTCCCTCTTTCGAGCAGGCATAGTCCTCTCCACACACAAAACCGGATCGACAGTCGGGGAGGCACACGCCCGCGTCTTCGGAGCACACAAAGTGGTCTCGGCACGGGAGCGTTTGATTGCAATCGGGCAGGCAGTAGACCCCTTCGTCCAACTTCACTCCGGTGGAGCCCTCCGGGCATCCAGCAGCCTTGGCCGGCTCCACACACATCCCGCCATACCAGGCATAGCCGGCTTGGGTGTCTCTGGCTTCAAAACAGATGCCGGAAGCGCACTGGTAGTCTGCAGCGCAGGTGGAGCCAATGAGGGCCGCATCCTCCAGAGTGGCCGTGCAAGCCCCATCCTCGCCACATCGAAGTCCTTCTGGACAGTTGAGAGAGACGCGGCAGTCCGGGTAGCACGCCCCCGCGTCCGCATTGCACACATAGTCGGCGCGGCAGTCAGCAGACTCGGTGCAGCCGGGCAGGCAGTAGAGCCACCCATCCAACGATTGGCACACCTGTCCGTCCGGGCACGCGCCGTCAAGGCATGGCGACGTGCACAATCCTCCGGGCCATCCAGTGAACTCCCCGTTGAGGGATTCGGGGATACAAACTCCCCCTTCGCATTGGTTGTCGAAACCGCACGCTTCCCCGGCGACTCGATTCCCTGCATTCCCGCAGCCAAAGCCCAGGAACGATACGGCAAAAGACAGAGCCAGGACGTTTCTCAAGCTACCCATCGCTTACAATTCCCCGAACCAGTGAATCTCCAGCAAGAAAACGTGCATGTTGGAGTACTGGTTCACGCTGGCGCTGTCAGAGCGCAGGCGGTTGAATTCGTAGAGGGCTCCGATTCCGAAACCCCCTTCGAAAGTGTAATCCGTTCGAAAGAACGCCCCCCAGGTGAGACGATCCGGGGTATTGTAGACCACATGATTCGCAAGGTAGGCGGGGCGAAACTCCACCCCATATTTTCCCGACAACCAGGCGGTAAATCCCCCCGAAACGAGCGACACTCCCAAGGACGTGTTGTACAGGTTCTCATCTTCCACCCTCTGCCAGGCGAAGGCCGGGTGCAATCGCACTCCCCCTCCCAACGGCATGGAGACCATGGCCGCGGTTCGGTAGAGAGTGTACTCATCGTAGAGCGAGGCATTCCAGCGCACTCGAAAGTCGGCCCAAGCGGTTGCCTGGGCGGACAATCCGACGACGTTCAGGGCCGCGTCGGTGTCCAGGTCATTGTCCAGATAGCCGTAGTGCCCCCACGCGCCCAACCGCTTCCCCGAGTAACCCAAGGTTGCGAATCCTTCGTGCTGAGTCAAGCTCGACCCTGCAAGAGAGGCGCCATAGCCCGTGCCCACCTGGGTTGTGTACCGGCTGAAGCGATAGGTGCCCCGTGCGTCCCAGTGGTCCCAGAAGCGCATGGGCACCGAGATTCCCCCGGACACAGCGCTGGATTTGTAGGGATTTCCACTGTACTTCTGCCACCCTCCAAACAGCACAACCCCCAAGTGATGTCTGGGACGAGCGGCCTCGATCCCATCTTCCACCGTGGAGTAGCCGGAGGAACGTTCTTCTACCCAGCGAAACTCCTCCATTGCATCGGACTTGCGCCCCTGACGCAGGGCGCACCAGCCCAGTCCCAGATGTGCATCCAGAGACTCGGGGTTCAGCTTTGATGTTTTCAGATAGGAGCTCTCTGCTTCGGCGTAACGAGCCAGCAGGAAGAGGGCATACGCTCGTCTGATGTGCACAGCGGGGTCCTGGGGAAAGTCGAGGACCAGTGCATCCAACTGAGTCACAGCATCTTGAAGGTCTCCGGCGACAAGAGCCTCGTCTGCGTTGGCGATGCGCGACTCAAAGGTCTCGCCGGACTCTGCTCGGGCAAGCGTCGGCAATGCCAGGAGCACTCCCACGCAGCAAAACGGCACAAACAAACGTTTCAAGACTCGAACCGTCACAAAAAACCTCCAAGCATTCCTTCCCGTCTATTCTAACATAGTGGCTGCGGGCGCCGGAAGACGCCGAATTGTAAAGTTTCTTGAAGTTCCCCGGGGGCTACAGCCAGCGCTTTTTACGAAAGTAAATCAACATTCCCACG
>CALFHQ010000503.1 GCA_937876385.1 uncultured Pseudomonadota bacterium | reverse complement strand
TTGAAGGGATGCCGGACACTCCTCGAAGCTGTCCACGCCGGCTCGCTTCGCAATGGCGGTCTTCTCCCCCCAAAGCTGCTGGTGCAGGCTGTTTGCGTAAGTCGTGTCGATCCCTGTGTGGCACTTTCCGCAAACACGGTTCTCAATGGATGCCGGGTCGTCAATGAGCCCTTCGTGGGCCACTTCGTAGTCATCCAATTCGTTGGGGTTGCCCCCGTGACACTCCGTGCAGGTTTGCATCATGAAGTGGTTGTCCAGCTCTTCAACCGAGTCTTTACTTCCCAATTTGATGTAGACTTTTTCCCATGCCTCCAACGGAGGCACCGAGCCACCTCACCCACCGCCGCCGCTTTCTTCCTCCACCGGCTCCTCGGGGGCAACAGCCACGAGGGTATCCTTGTTGGTGTGGCATTGGATGCAGCCTGAGGGTCCGGAGATGACTTCGGCAACCTGGGTGTCCGGCTGGGTTTCGTCTTCCTGGACGTCGAACTGGTCCATGAAGTCGGTCTGGTCGAGGAGTTCAGCGATGTCGATGTCTTCTGGAACGTTGGCGTCTTCAGGAGCCAGATCCTCTCCTTGAGAGTCCGCCACATCCAGTGCGACTTCTCCAGCCAGATCGGTGGGGACGTTGGAATCGGATTCCTCGTTGGAACCCCCTCCGCACCCCCAGGGGACCAGCAGCAGGGCTGCTGTCAATCCCAGGAAGTACCTTGCAAAGCTAGTACGCATGTATCCTCCATCTCCTTGCGGCATGTGGCCGCGCTGGTGTCCATTCTTCTTCGCGATTGTTCCCAGGGGAAGCCACGCCAGTTCCCACTTCACGCGGGCACTCAAGCAGTCAACTGCTCAACCGACCACTTGAATACCGGCTTCAATGCACCGTGTCAAGTGGAAGTAGTTACTTTCCCAAAACGACATATGAACCTTGTAGAATCAGGGTTTTGGAAACTTGGCCGGATATTTATGCGCTCTCTTGCAAGTTTGTGCTCGACCTTCAAGAACAGTCGCGCTAGGATGAAATCCCGGGCGCTGGTCTCTTCCCTGAAGAGGCGGTCAGCCGAATCCCCAAACCAGAAATGTGACGATAGCAACGGCGAGGACGACGATGAAGTACGACCGCAAGTTGGTGCTGGAGGATGGCTCGGTGTATCCCGGGGTGTCCTTTGGTGGCCGGGGAGACGTGACGGGGGAGGTGGTGTTCAACACCGGCATGACCGGGTATGTGGAGACCCTCTCGGACCCCTCCTACAGGGGACAGATTCTGGTCACAACCTACCCACTTATCGGCAACTACGGGGTTCCTCGTGAGCTGCTCAACACCGGCTTACCACATCCCTTTGAATCACCGGGAATGCAGATTCTGGGACTCGTTGTGAGCCGCTACGAAGAAAACTTCTCTCATCACGCAGCGGCGATGTCGCTGGGGGACTGGCTGAAGGAAAGTGGTGTGCCTGGACTGTACGGAATCGACACTCGAGGGCTGACCAGGCGC
>CALFHQ010000502.1 GCA_937876385.1 uncultured Pseudomonadota bacterium | reverse complement strand
GTCTGGCCCACGACGAATTTCTGGGCAAAGGAACCGTGACGGTGAGCCATATCGAATGCGATAGCCCTTCTCTGTGCGCCGTGCCCGATCGAGCCTATGTCCACCTGGACCGTCGCCTCACCCGGGGTGAGGACGCTGAAATCGCCGTCAACGAAGTCAAGGACGCAGTGAAGCGAGCAGGGGTTGATGCAGACGTGGAGATCTTGCGCTACTCGGTGCCAAGCTACACGGGAATGCTGTATGAGACAGAGAAGTACTACCCCACGTGGATTCTCGACGAGGACCATCCCGTACTCGCCGCTGCTGAGGAGACCTTCGAGGATCTCTTCCAGGAACCTCCCAGAGTGGACAAGTGGACCTTTTCGACCAACGGAATTGCCACCATGGGCATGAAGGGGATTCCCACGGTTGGATTCGGCCCGGCCAACGAGATTTACGCTCACTCGGTAGACGACCAGGTGCCGGTGGATGATCTTGTGCACTGCGCGGCCTTTTATGCCCTCTTCCCCAAACGATACTGTGCCCGAATGGGAGGCAACGATGAGTGATTTAGGCGTGATGTTCCAGGAGCTACGAGACCTGGATGTAAATATGAAGGGAACCGATTTTCTCCTCACCTGGGAGAAGAGTGAAGCAGAGCTTCGTGCTGTGCTCAAGACGGCTCGAATCTTGAAGGAGCTCCATCGTCTGGGGCTTTCGACGAAGGTTTTCGACTCCGGTCTGGCGGTTTCGCTGTTTCGAGACAACTCCACTCGAACTCGCTTCTCTTTTGCCTCTGCGTGCAATCTGTTGGGTCTCGAAGTGCAGGACCTTGACGAAGGGAAATCCCAGGTGGCGCACGGCGAAACCGTTCGTGAAACCGCCACGATGATCTCCTTTCTCACCGACGTCATCGGCATCCGAGATGACATGTTTCTGGGGTTGGGGAACTCCTACATGAAGGAAGTAGCGGCCGCGGTAGAGGAGAGCTACCAGGAGCGTGTGCTCCCCCAGCGTCCGACCCTTGTGAACCTGCAGTGCGACCTGGACCATCCCACGCAAAGTACGGCTGACTTGCTGCACCTTGAAGATGTGTTTGGAGGGTTGAACAACTTGCGTGGGAAGACCCTGGCCATGACCTGGGCCTACTCTCCGTCCTACGGCAAGCCGCTGTCCGTGCCCCAGGGAATCATCGCCCTCATGAGCCGCTTCGGGATGAACATCCGTCTGGCCCACCCGGAAGGATACGGGTTGGTTCCAGAGGTGGTGGAGACCGCTCGTGGTTTCGCCAACGAGAGCGGGGGCTCTTTTGAAGTGATGAACTCCATGGAGGACGCATTCAAGGACGCCGACATCGTCTATCCCAAGAGTTGGGCGCCCTTCGCCGTTATGGGGGAGCGAAGCACCCTCTTGCAGGCCGGCGACCAGGCTGGATTGAAGGATCTCGAGAAGCGCGCCCTGGCCCAAAACGCAAAGCACACCGACTGGGAGTGCACCGACGAGAAGATGGCGCTGACGAGAAACGGCGATGCTCTGTACATGCACTGCCT
>CALFHQ010000501.1 GCA_937876385.1 uncultured Pseudomonadota bacterium | reverse complement strand
CAACCGGGGGCATGGTTCTGGTAGCGGGGGGGTCTTTTTGTGGAATCGGAACCGTTGGCTCGGAGTCGCGGCCGTCGTCGCAATCCTCGTAGCCGCCTGGCTCGTGACACAGATCAAACCCGTTGAAGAGAGACTGGCCCCCCGAAGCTTCCTCTACGAAGTGCAACTCGAAGGGGCATGCCATTCCCCATGGACTGGCGCCGGCGTGGGCGGATTCCCCGAAGCCTACCTCGATGCGCAGGCAGGGCGTTTGAGCGAAGACCCAGACAGCAAAGCCCTTTGGACCAACGCCATCCACGGACACAATTTCATCCTGCACACAGCCGTTGAGCGAGGGTTTCCCTGTGCCGCCGCACTGATCTTGTTCTGGCTTTCAGTGCTCTTTTCCGCCTTTCGGAGGCGCTGGGGAGGACAAGGGGTCCACGGTGTGCTTCTGGTAGGATTGCTGTTCATAGCGCTGGGCTCTGTCGGGTGGCACGTCGTCCCATTCAGACTGTGGCTATTCCTGGGCGCCGGTTTGGCTGCTGCTGGAGGCCGGCGAGGACAAGTCCAATGGGAGAAGGGAGGGTGGGTCCTGTCCGCCCTGGTCGTTTTGATGCTGTTCCTCTCTTCCTGGTATGCCCTGGCTGATCAGTTTCGGGTGGCAAGGGCTCCCACCACTGCACTGAAGGTCTTTCCGTGGCATCGTCCAGCGCTCTTTGATGCCGGCTGGGTGGCCATGGCAGAAAACGACCCAAAGACCGCATGCGAGCGTTTCAAGGTGGCCCACAGGGCCCAACCGAATCTCTCCACAGCGATGGCCATGGGGAGCTGCTGTGCTGCCATGGGTCGTTTGGAAGACGCGGCGACCTGGTACCGCCGAGCCGTCCACTGGAAAGCGGATTTCGCTGCGGCCCACTCCAATCTGGCAACGATCTACTTCAGGGAGCATCGACCCAATCTGGCAGCACGGCACATTAAGAGGGCCGTCTCCTTGAGACCATCGGATGCGGACATCGCTCGGGCAAGAAAGAAGATTTGCGCCGACAACCCCGACTGCAACACGGAAGGTCGGGTGAGGGACTGACTCGGTGGGAGTTGATTCCAAACCGGGTCGCGGCACATAATAGGAGCATTCAATGGGGGCACCACCATGACTGATACCGCACCGGGACATTCCACCGCCACTGAGAGCGAGTCGGAAATTCAGCGCATCGTTTCGCTCTTTGAGCGACATATCAACCGGGGTCAGGTGCGCTACCTGAGAGCCGGGCATTTGGATGTCATCGAGACTGAGAGACTTGGCGTGGGCTTCACCGACTCCGTCACGGGAAGGCGGCTCATCGACTGCTTCAGCTCTGCGGGGAGCTTCAACGTATCCCGCCATCATCCACGAATCGTGAGAGCGCTCGAGGAGGCCGCCGAAGAAGTCGACATGGGGACACCCGGAGCCTTAAGCGAGTGGAAGGTCGCTCTGGCCCGTCGCCTGACGGCATTGGCGCCTGGAGACCTCAACCGGGTGTTCTTTGCCTCGGGAGGGGGAGAGGCGGTGGATGGGGCCATCAAGCTGGCACGAGGTGCCACCGGACGTGGGGAGATTATCAGCACCGTCAAGGCATACCACGGTCACACCGGATTCGCTCTCAGCGCCAACGGCAAGGCCCACTATCGAAACTACTGCGAACCCCTGATGCCGCAATTCAGGTTCGTTCCGTTCAACGACTTGGATGCCATGGAGGGGGTCATTTCCGACGACACCGCCGCTGTCATCGTCGAACCTGTTCAAGGAGAGGCGGGGATCTTCGTGGGAACTCCCGACTACCTGGCCGGGCTTCGGCGTTTGTGCGACGACCACGGGGCCCTCCTCATCTTCGACGAGATTCAGACGGGATTTGGCCGCACCGGCCGGATGTTTGCCTGCGAGCACTCCGGAGTCGTACCGGACATCATGACCGTGGCCAAATCCCTTGGCGGTTCCCTCTTTGCAAACGCGGCCGTTTTGTACCGGGACGTGGTCCCTCTGACCTCTTTTGTGGACTCGAATCCCCGATTCCATCGCACTCTGGGAGGAGGTTCCGATCTCGGCGCCAGGGTCTCCCTGGAAGTTCTCAACGTTCTGGAAGACGAAGAGTTGCCTCAAAACGCCGAGCGAATGGGGGAACAACTCAAGGAAGCGCTCTTGGAACTGAAGTCGAGCCGCCCCCGGATCATCAAAGAGGTGCGGGGTGTGGGGTTGATGCTCGGCATCGAGTACATTCACGAATTCATGGGCCCGATGATGTCCGACGCACTGGCCAAACAGGGGGTGTTTGCAGCGTACTCCGGAAATGCTCCGCAGGTGATGCGTTTCATGGTTCCCATCACCATCTCGCAACCCG
>CALFHQ010000500.1 GCA_937876385.1 uncultured Pseudomonadota bacterium | reverse complement strand
CGATGGAAACACAGCGGAATCGGGGGATGAGCTGGCGTCGGATCGAAACTACACCAAGAAAGTGCGGCTGGACTACCCCGACACGGGGATTCGGATGTTTCGAGGTTCAGTCAGGGCCGAGGTCAACGGCCAGACCCTGGTGGCATACACCCCATGCACCCCCCTCTATATTGTGGAGAGATTCACTCGAGCATCCTGCCAGACCTCCAAGGACATCTTGTTTCAAGGGGAGGAGATCTTTGCTGCGTTGTTGGAGCAGGGATGGGACCTCCTGGACGCCAAGAAGAGCGTGGTAGCGTGGCTTCTCGAAGTCCCTTCGGTAAAGAGCGCCGGTGGAACCGATGCAGACGCTCTCATCTGGGTGCAGTTTCAATCGGGGATGCTGGGCGCATTGCAGCCTGCCGTTGAGGAATCGCAAGAGGAGACCCCGCAATGGAGCGCCACCGACGTTACAATCGCCAATCCCGTAAGACCCACCTCTCGGGCAGTGTCGGGGATCGTTCCCGATAGCCAGGGGACATGGGGAAGCTTCGTCAGTGCCCCCAACTGCCCCCCTCTTCGCCCCCTGGGGACTCTGGGACGGCTGGACTCTCTTCATGGCCTCCTGGCCTCCGGCATTGCCTTCTTTGCGGCCCGCAGCGGGTTGGCCTTCGGGGGGCTTGATGACGAGGAGCGGCTGGCGCGAGGTTGGCTTCCAACCGGTGGCGCCCAAGGGGAGCCTGCATGGGGCGGATGGGACAGTCCCGGTGCCCAACAGTTGGTGTGGTCGCAAGAACCGGTAGTGTGCGAGAACTTGACCACTGCGGCGTCTTCCTGTTTCTACCAACCAGACGGAACGTGCTGTGTGAACTGCTCCAAGGACCCCAAGGAATTGTGCCCTGGGGCCGCGGAGTGCATTACTACCCATTCCTCCGACGGGGACATCCCCATGGGGTTCATCTACGACAGGACTCACATCGACCTGGCCCTGGGGCGGGTGGTGATGGGGAGCCGGACCTATGGGATTCTCCCTTCCTTCGTTCAACGATACGCCGGGCATGCTCGAGGCCCCGACTTTGCCTTCCTCGGTTTCTCCAACAGCCTCACGGTGCCCCAGATTGGATTGGAGCTGCTTGGGGCCGGGGCGGACTCTGTGGTGGGAACCACTGCCGATGTCTCTCCAGAGGACGCCGACCTCATCGGAACCTCCCTGTTTGAAGCGCTGGTGGAGAACCAGTGGACCCCGGCCATGGGCATTGCGAAGGTTGGGGACACCAACCCTGCGCACCCCTGGCGGCTTCTGGGGGGTGGGGCGCTCAACATCGCGGATTCGGGCTTGTTGAACCTCGACTTCGACTCCGGTGACCTCAAGGGGTGGGAGCACACGGGAGATGCCAGGACGTTGGCGTTCTGGTGCAATGTGCAGCCGGTGCAACAGTACATGGCTCTCCTCTCCACCGGCATTGGCTACACAGTCCAGACCGGGGAGCTTCGCCAGCAGTTCTGCATGAAATCGGAGACCCTCCAGTTCCAGGCTCAATACACTTTCATCAGTCATGAGTTCGAGGAATCCTGCGGCAACAACAGCTACCTGGACGTCTTCAAGGTGTTCATCGAGGACGACCTGGGTACCAGGCAGCACCTCGCCACCACTCAGAAGGCCGACTTCATTGATGTGAACGCCTTGTGTCCCTGTGACGCCGGCGAGTGTGCCGAGTGCTCCCAGTGTGGAAGCGCTGACTGCGAGTGCGGAGTGCTGAACGACCCCGATGCGGGGGAGATTTTGACAGTCTGGCCCGAAACCTGCGCCTTTGACGCGGGGGATGCCATGTCCTCGGGGTGGCGAAACCTGGGACCCTCCAACGTGGCCACAATGGGAGAAGGAACCGTCCCGGTTACTCTGGTGATCCAGGTCTCCGACCGCGGCGACTCCAAGTCCGATTCCACCATCCTCATCGACTCCCTGGAGTTCCAGTAGCCCGCCCGATTCCCACTTGCAATGGGCCTTCGCCTCCAGCACAATGTTGGGGTACACACTCGCTTGTTTCTCAGGGGGAAATACCATGTCTGACCAGCATTGTGCTTGCATCTCCATCGATGAATCGCAATGGGATGGGAAGGTACACGACTTCAGCGACAAGAGCTTCTACGTCAAGCCCGTGAAGTACTTCTTCCAAGCACCCATGAACGTTGATGCGGCCATGGCAGAGGCCGCCGATGAAATCGACAAGAAAGGGTACATGGTGGAAGAACCGATGATGGTCTTAGAGCTTCCGGGACGATTCTCCGGCGCTCTGCTCATCGCCATCTATCCTCCCGACAGCGTTGACCCATCGGTCCATCCGCTCCCCCGAACCAATATTTACTCCAAGGTCTACCACCGGAAGGAAGCGAAGATTCAGCCCGGGGTCAAGGGCTTCGTCAAGGAACTCGAGAAGAGTGGCAAGAAGGTGCAGGACTTGTACCTGTGGCACATTTCATGTCCCCAGTGCGGCGCTTCCCAAGGCTACAAGACAGTTATCCTCGCCTCTTTGTGATCCTGTAGCCCTGTCTGGGGCTCACAATGCAGGTTCAAAATCTCAGCCGGCGAAAATCTTCACCAAGGCCATCTGGAAGGGATCGTGAAGGTTGGGATTCTTGGGGAGGACTCTCAAAGCAAATCCGAATTTCCCGCTCTTTGAGCAAGGCAGGACCCCGGCAAAGTGGGATAGACCGTTCTCGTCCTGGGCTTCGAAGTCCATCGCCACGGTGCCCGCGTCGTGGATGTCGAAGTCCGTTCCGATGCGACCGAAGACAATCTGCAATGAAATGTCTTCCGGTTTCAACTCCCCCAAACGAACCGACGCTTTGACGCTTCCTGTTGTACCCACTTCGACGTCCTCGTCGATGTCTGCCGAGACGTCTTGGATTTCGAGCGCGTTCCAGTTGTTCCGGAGGTGCTCCTTCCAGTCAGCCAGGGCCTTCAAGTCCTTCCAACCGTCCAACTTCAGGTGGTTGTAGTGAGCCAGCGCCGGGAGGTAGCACCGCTCGGCATACTGTCGCACCATGCGGTTGGTGTTGAACATGGGGCACAGCGTCTTCATGGAGCGCTTCATCATGGAGACCCACGTTCGAGGGATGTCCGACTGTGAGCGCTTGTAGAAGGTCGGCACGATTTCGTTCTCGAGCAGGTCGTAAAGCGCTCGG
>CALFHQ010000499.1 GCA_937876385.1 uncultured Pseudomonadota bacterium | reverse complement strand
TGGAATCCGGTGAGCCTCTTTGGACCACCGTGTCTCGCATGGAAGAGGGGACAGAGCAATTCCTGGAACGTCGGGAATCCGCCCTGCTCTATGCCAGAGGGGGGCAGGAATGACTCGAGTGGCGGTTTTTGGAGGGAGCTTCAATCCACTGCACCATGCCCACGTGTGGGCGGTGGCCTGGGCTTTGAATTCAGGCGCTGTGGACGAGGTATGGGTGATCCCGGTGTTCCAGCACTACTTCTCCAAGGAGCTGGCGCACTATGCCCATCGCTTCGAAATGGCGAGATTGGGGATGTCCATCTTCAAGGAGCGGGTCGTCGTGAGCGATATCGAGAAACGACTGGGAGGAACCAGTCGCTCGCTGGATACCCTTCAGGCATTGAAGGAAGAGCACCCGGAGTGGGCGATGCGTCTGCTCATCGGCTCGGACATCCTCAAAGAAACGAGTCAGTGGCATCGGTTTGATGAAGTGGAGAAGTTGGCGCCTCCCCTCGTCCTCGGCCGAGAGGGGTACGGCGGGGAAACCGTGTGGGAGCTTCCAAACCTCTCCAGCACCGAGATTCGAGCCAGGGCTCGGTCAAAAGAGGACCTCTCGTTGTGGGTTCCCGCTTTGGTGGCGGACTACATCAGCAAACACAGCTTGTATTGTGGCAGCGGAGATGACAGTTGAGCACCCGGACACAAGAAATTCTCGTGGTTGGAGCGGGGAAAGTGGGGGTGAATCTCGCCAGGCTGTTTGCCAAAGCGGGACACAGTGTCACCGCCTGGAACCCGGTCCCAGTGGAAGAATTCGTCGCACAGATCTGTCACGACACCCCGGGGCTCTCCCTCGTGGAATCTGTGCCGCCGGCACGCCTTTCCTTTGATGTGGCCTTCCTCTGTGTTCCCGACCCCCAGATTCCCGGAGCCTTTGCTACCCTGGACCGCTGGGGGGTGCCGCAATCGACTCCCGCTTTGCACTCAAGCGGTGCAACAGAGCTTCCCGGGGCTAAGGAGCTGCACGGCAGACCTGGGGGAGGGGCCCATCCGGCCATGGGGTTCCCACGCCACGACCTGTCCCTCGACAGTTTGAAGAATCTGGTGGTGGTTCTGGCCGGAGACCCCTCTGCTGTCCTCGCAGCTCGACGCTGCTTTGACGTGTCTGGAGTGACCACCGTGGATGCTCCTCAAGTCAATCGGTTGGCCTACCACGCTGCCTGCGTGCTGGCTTCCAATTTCACCGCCCTGGCAGGTGCCGCAGCACAGGCAGTTTTTGAGTCCCAGGGAATCTCACACGAAGATGCAGGAAAGCTGTGTGGGTCCCTCATGCAAGGGGCGGTCACCGAAGGAAGCCGGCAGGGATTCTCCGATTCTCTTACCGGTCCAGCGGTTCGGGGAGACCACGACACCGTCTCCCGGGAAGCGGCCAAGTTGGACGCTACGGATCCCCAATTGGCGCAGTTCTACCGCCTGGGTTCCATTCTTCTCGAGCGTTTTGGGAAGGAAGGGAAGTAGGGACGGGGCCCGTTTGGACCCCGAAGGGGGCTCTCAGCTACATCCAGAGGTTTCTCCGCAGGTAGAACACTTGTAGCAACTGCCGTTTCGAACCATCACGTCTCCGCACGCGTGACAAGAAGGAGCATCCCCGTTTCCAACGAGGAATTCGTTCACCAATGCACCGAATTTCTGATCCACTTTGATGGTGTCCCCGGCGAGGTCCTGGGAGGTCTTGTCCTCGGGGACGACGGTTCGGGTGGTTCCGTCGGCGTTGAGGAACTTGCTGGCCATCCAGCGGAAAATATAGTCCATCACCGATTTCGCCATGGGAATATCCCGGTTGTTGGTGAACCCGGAAGGTTCAAAGCGCAAGTGCGTGAACTTGTGAACCAGGGTAGCCAGAGGCACGCCATACTGAAGAGCGATGGAGATGGAGGTGGCGAAGGAGTCCATCAGACCCGAGACGGTGGAACCCTGCTTGGCCATCGTGATGAACACTTCCCCCGGAGAGCCATCCTCATACATGCCGACGGTGATGTAGCCTTCGTGGCCGTCGATGCTGAACTTGTGCGTCACTGCCCGTCGTTCATCCGGGAGTCGGGTTCGAAGCGCTTTGGGCTCTTCCTTCTCCTTCCTCTTCTCCTCTTTCTCCGAGGTGGACAGGGGCTGCATCACCTTGCTTCCATCGCGGTAGATGCTCACCGCCTTGATTCCCATCTTCCAAGCTTCCGAGTAAATGTCGTAGATCTCGTCAACGTCGGTGTCGGTGGGAACGTTGACGGTTTTCGAAATGGAGCCTGAGATAAAAGGCTGGACGGCGCCCAGCATTTTCAGGTGGCCCTTGTAGTGGATAGAGCGTTTCCCACCGTTGGGAGTGAGCGCACAATCGAACACCGGGAGGTGCTCTGGTTTGAGATCCTCAGCGGCCTCGATGGTACCCTTTGTGGCAATATCGTCCACGATTCGCTCAACGGCTTCTTCGTCATAACCCAGGCATCGCAAGGCCTTGCGCACGGACTGGTTGACGATTTTCATCATCCCACCGCCAACGAGCTTCTTGAACTTCACCAGGGAGATGTCGGGCTCCACGCCGGTGGTGTCACAGTCCATCATGAACCCGATGGTGCCTGTGGGAGCCAGGACGGTGGTCTGAGCGTTCCGAAAGCCGTTCCTCTCCCCCTCATTCAAGGCCTGGTCCCACACCTTCTGGCATGCTGCCAGGAGGTCCGGGTGGACGTAATTTGGGTCCAGTTTGTCCAACTCCGCCCGATGCAAGCGAATGACGCTGAGCATCGGAGAGCGGTTGGGTTTGTAGGCAGCGAAAGGACCCTTGACGGCGGCGATGCGGCCGGACATTCGGTAGGCTTCCCCGGTCATCAAGGCGGTGATTGCTCCGGCCATGTATCGACCCTTGTCGGAATCGTAGGGGAGACCCAGAGACATCAGCATGGCTCCAAGGTTCGCATATCCCAATCCCAGGGGACGGTACTTCTCACTGTTGTCACCAATTTTCGGGGTCGGGTAGGAAGCCCTGGAGATGATGATTTCCTGGGACAAGATGAGGAGGTCCACGGCGTGGGCCAATCTTTCCGACTGGAAGTCCCCCTCTTCGTCAACAAACTTCATGAGGTTGAGGCTTGCCAGGTTGCACGCCGTGTCATCCAGAAACATGTACTCGCTGCAAGGGTTTGAGCCGTTAATCCGCCCGGAATTGGGGCATGTATGCCAGCGGTTGATGGTGTCGTCGAACTGAAGTCCAGGGTCTCCGCAGTAGTGGCTGTTTTCGGAGATGAGGCGCAGAAGGTCTCTGGCTTGAAATTCGCTGGACGGTTTGCCCGTGGTGACTTCTCGAGTGACCCAGGAGCGGTCCTGTTCTACACAATCCATGAAGCGGTCGGAGACTCGGACAGAGTGGTTGGCATTCTGGAAGAACACCGAGGAGTAGGCTTCTCCGTCGATGCCGCTATCGTATCCCAACTCGACCAGTGCGCGGGCCTTGCGCTCTTCTTTCGACTTGCTTTCGATGAACTCCTTGATGTCCGGGTGGTCCACGTTCAGCATCACCATCTTGGCGGCCCGACGAGTTTTCCCGCCCGACTTGATGACCCCGGCGAAGGCGTCAAAGCCTCGCATAAAGGAAACAGGACCTGAAGCGGACCCGCCCCCAGCGACGGCTTCTTTGGACGAACGAAGGGGGGACAGGTTGACCCCGGAGCCCGACCCATACTTGAACAGCATTCCTTCGGTCTTCGCCAGGTCCAGAATGGACCCCATGGCATCTTCCACCGAGTTGATGAAGCAGGCGGAGCACTGGGGGTGAGGCTCGACGCCGACGTTAAACCACACCGGGCTGTTGAAGGAGGCGTGTTGATTGGCAAGGAGCCACTTCATCTCGTCGTTGAAAACCTGAGCTTCCTCTCCGCCTGAGAAGTACTGGTCTTCCAGGCCCCACCGGGTGATTGTATCCACCACTCGGTCAATGAGCTGCTTCAAACTGTGCTCGCGTCGTTCCTCTCCCAATCGCCCGTAGAAGTACTTGGATGCCACGACGTTTACCGCTGTGAGAGACCAATCTTCGGGAAAATCCAGGTCCTTCTGAGAGAACACCATGGTTCCGTCGACTCCCTTGATTTCACCGTCTCTCAAGACCCACTTCATCTCGTCATAAGGATGCACGTCCGCTCGGGAAAACTTGCGGCCTGCGAGAAAGTGGGGACGCATCGATGGAGAGGATGCTTCCTCCAGGTTCGCCTTCTCGGTGACCACCGCCTTTTTGCTGCCAAACAGGTCCCGGATGACCACGTTGTGTTTTTGACTGGTCTTCTTCTCTATAACCGGCAGCGATTTATTATGCATAGACTCCCCCGTACAGGCACATGCCAGACTATTATATTTTCGTTGTTTCTTGTTTTTTCCTTCCGGCGGGTCGGACCTAAAAACACGGGTCGCTTCCCCATCCAGGAAACGATGCTACGTCGATCCGGGATCTCGTCAAGAAAAAATATACCATATATAGCGAGGTAAATTCGTCGTGAGGCACTACATGTAGTGATTTCGGGGGTTAGCGGATCTTGGGGGTTGGGGAACAAAATTCATGCCAGGACGAGAGGAAAAAACCATTAGTTCTTCGTTTCTGAAAAGTCCAATCGTGGCAACAGGTTCAGGAGAAAGAGGGGAGAAAAGAGCCCTCTGGCTTCCCTTTGGCCCTCCTTGGTGAAGAGAGGAGCGGGCAATCTGGAGCGAGGATGATTGGTCCAAAGATAGCGCTCCTCAAGGTCCCTCCCCGGGGTCCAGCCTGCCATGCGAAGGTCCGCCCGGGCAAAATCCCTTCGGCCGGCCAGCCAGTGCGTCTTGCTGCGCCAAAGAAGACACACCGAGCGTTGTCGAGGGGTACGGGCATTGTCCAGGCAGATGCAGCTTGCCGCGTGAGCGTCGCACAGTCGTTTGCGCTCCACAAAGTAGGAACACCACAGCGCGTAGTAGGCGGGAACCAGCAACGAAATCTGCTGGAGGATGGTGGTCTCTCGGGACGAAGAGATGGACCCCGTGAGGTGGGTGGCCGCCAGGTACAGTATCCAGGCCATGGAGGCCTCTTCCGGTCCCAGGCGCGCTGCCCCACGCTTCATCAATGCCTCCATGCTGTGTCGAATCCCGCCAAACACCGGTCGGCTGGGTTCGTCACTGTTGAGGCGGACCATTGCGTCCAGGCACAGCTTGTACAACGCACTGCGAACCTTCGCCACAGGGTTTTCCACCCCCAATCTCTCCACCGATTCCAGAAGGACTCTCGCCATCTGGAGGGGAATTCTGCTCAAGTCATCGGGCTTGCTGTAAAGAAGGGTCAGCGCCGTATCGGTGGTCGCTTCCCAGCGCTGTTTGCCCCAATCTCGGGTGAGGGCTGCGTCGAGGAAGGCAAGCATCTGATCTCCTGTCAGATTCCTTCTGGCCCACTCCAGGAGGAGAAATCGAGACAGCCTCGGGCTTGCAGTGACCGAGGGATGGAGCCACAGGGAAGAGAGTACAGCCGGCTCACCGCCGCACAAAAGCTGAGAGGCATCCTTCAGAAGGGACACAACGGCACAGTCGTTGGGGGGCACCATGTCCTCCAGGGATCCCCCGGACCACCATTGCAGTAAAGCTGCCGCACAGGGGCTGGGAGGCTCCGATGTCCGAGCTGCGCGACGTCGAGCCATTGTCCCCACTACGCTGTTGGCGTAGTCGTCGAGGAAAGGAGGAAGGGAGCGAAAGGCCACAACCTCTTCGGCCAGGTTTCTGTTTGGAAGCCTCAGATAGACCTCCAACTCCACCAACGCCAGAGTCTGGGTGTCGCACGCTGCCTCCACCTTCTCCAGAATGCCCTTTCCACGGATTCCACGAGTGGCCAGGTAGAGCGTAGAGGGGCAGAAAAGCTCCTCCCGGACTCCCACCGCCTCCGCCAGGGAATCGCAGCGTCCCTGGGGACTGGAGGAGTCCTCCTTGGGTTCCATGCTGCACAACCCTGGGGACAAACGCCCCAGGCGCTCGTGGAGTTGACAATACCGAGCCAGGTTGACGCACGCGTGGAGGTACGCATCGTGAAATTCTGGAGGGCGGTCCGACAAGGGAATGGAGTCCAGGAGAGCCAGCGGGGCTTTCAACAAGTTCACAGGGACGGTGAGGACTTCATCCCCCGCCAGCCCGTCTTCCACGAGGTCGGCGTAGGCGTGCGCGATGGAAACCACGGTGCACGGTCCCTCTCCAACCACGGAATATCGCTCAAGGAGTTCCGCATCGGACAGCGTTTGGTCCGCAATCGCACCTTGAGAAATCGGAAGTAGAAATTGCCATATCAGCCAGACAACGGTTGCGTTCATCGGTCAGCGTCCTGTTGCAAGAGGCGTTTCAAGCGTTCCGGGACGGGGGTGGTCCATTGAAGTTGTTGTCCCGTGGTTGGATGCTCCAGGGCCAGATGAAAAGAGTGCAACGCCAGCCCCTGGCGACGGCTCCATGGGACTTCAAGAGCAGGGGGAATGTGCTCCTTCTCTCCAACGATGGGAGTGCCGTGGAGGGAAAGCTGGATGCGAAGCTGATGCCAACGCCCGGTTTTGGGGCGGCACTCCACCAAGGTGTAGGGTCCGCCTCGAGTGACTACCGAGACGTGCGTCACGGCGTGGCGAACCGTCGGCTCCCCACCAAACCGCTCTCGAGTCACATCAATGTCATCTTCCAGCACACCTTCAACCGGGTTTCCCAGGACAACGGCGTAGTATCTTCTGTCAATCTCGTGGCGACGAAACCGTCTGCGCATGGTCTCGAGGTCTCCCCCCTCCACACCAAACACCATGAGCCCGGATGTCTCCGCATCCAGGCGATGGAGGGGGGTTGGACGTTGAGGCTTCATCAAGCGGACTAGGTGGTCAAGAAGGGTGGGCTCCCCCGTTCGAGTCGGAGGAACGCTTGCCATCGAAGGGGGTTTGTTGACGATCACCAGGGTCGCATCTCGATAAAGAACTTGGGTTTCGTCGAAGTCGGGGAGAGCTCTCACCTTCTTGCGATTGGTGTCGATGGAGACCTCGGCCCCACTGGCGACGGGGTCAAAGGGAGCCAGAGCAGGTTCGCCGTCCAGATAGACCTTTCCCTGACGAACCAACTCTCGGGCTTTGTTCTGAGACCAACCGGTGACCTCACGAACCCAGGAGAGGAGAGGCTCCCCTTCTCTTTGGGCCCGGACGGTTCCTCTGAAGTGGGCTAGTCGAACCATGCGAATCGGTCGTTTACGTACTTCTCCATGTAGCCGAGTACGTTGTTCAAGTTGGTGATGAACAGCTTGTGCGGGTTCTTTCGACGCTTGTGGTCGTCTCCCTTGTCCAGGGCCAGGAACTTCCACAGACCCTCAATGGAGTGAATCCCCCAGCGTCGCAGGAAGGTAGGTGCCTTGCGCTTCTTCTCGATGAACTGCTGCAACTTCTTGAGGTTGCGGTAGGTGCCTTTCCGGAACCGGCTGATGCCAACTCGCTGTTTCAGGTCCACCCATCCGTTCGAGTAGCTCCCCTTGAAAGTGGCGCCGTTGTCCAGGGAAAACAGACGGGACTTGCCGAAATCGAAGACGCAATCCTTGTCTTCCGAAGCCTTCTCCAGCGACTTGAAGTCGACGTTGGCGCCCGGGAATCGGTCTTCGTTGGCATTGAGGACGTCCATCACCATCATGTCACTCAAGTCTCTGGCAAACTGAGCCTGGTCAAGTGTCCCCATGTATGTCGCCTTCTTGCAGCGGTCCGGCTTGTACAGCCGAGTGATCTGGCGAACCTTCACTTCCTTTCCCGACTCAGGCCTCGCCCCCTTCCGGGTGACGTTGCGATAGATGGAGTGCTTCTTCAACTTCTTCTGGGTTCCGATAGCCCCCAGGAACTGAAAATCGCTGACCCACTCCTTGACCGCCCCTTCAAGCTTGTGCCCCTTCTGGCAATGTCCGATGATGAGCTTGCGGTTGCGCTCCTTCATCCCCTTGTATTTCGCCCCTTTCAGGGACTTCACCAGCTTGTCACATCCCTTCTTGTCCAACTCGTAGAGAATCGTCACCGGGTACATCCCCTCGGTGCCCAACAGCTTCGACATCTGGTAGGTGAAAACCTCCCCACGATGATAGGTGTTGCCGTTGGTTGGCTTGAAAGCGGCGACGGTGGTGCCCGACTTGTCCTTTATCTTCACCCACACAGAGGTCCCTTCAAATCCCTTCGACGCCTTGAAAGTCAACTCTCGATCCCCGTTGATGTCCAGTTCACGCAACGTGGCTTCCCGCACCAGGGGGCTCTGCAGGAGCATCCTCAGCCATGGCCCGGCTTCCGTCTTGGCCAGCGCCTCAAGACTGCGCAACGCCTTGCGGCTGTCCTCCCAGCGCTGTCGATACGCTTCCGCCACCGCCAGTAGATAGTAGGACTCAGCCGTCTTTCCATAGCCGAGAGCTGCCTTCGACTGCTGGGCGCAGCGTCGGTACCGCTGCTCCTTCAAGAACAACCGGGCTTCCGTGAGGTAGGTTTCTCGTATCCGGTCACGGGCCAATGCCTTGCCAGGCTTCAAAGAAAACTGCTTGAAGAATCCCGTCGTCCCCGTGTAGCCGCTGAGGAACAGACGCTTGCCGTCAGTCCGCCAGGTCACCCGCAATTTCAGGCGGGCCTTGCGAGAAAAGGAATCAAGCTCTCGCTCGGAATCGGACAGAACCAGCACCGCCACCTTGCGCTGGGGTTCGTAACGCAGCGACACCATGGCCTTCTTGCCATGCTCGACTTCTCCCTTCTCCACTGCCTTCATGTTGTGCTTCTTGAGGAGCTGCCTGACTTGTTTGACTCGACCCAGGTCAGCGGTCCCTCGTTTCCAAGGATAGGGGGCTGTGTCTTCCCCAATCTCCTTGAGGTCCTTGTCCCAGACAACCAGGCGAGCGACGTTTTCCGATACCTGCTGCGCCACGAGCACCTCGTTGCTTCTCTCGGAAGCACCCAACACTACGCAGTCGCCGTAAGGGGTGGACTCCTCGCCAGGGGGCATGGCTCCCTGAGCGAGGGCCAGAGTCATCAGAAATACAAGACCTTGGACCATGTGAAAACCTCCACCAGAAATCGCGTCGCCAGCATAGCATAGGGATGGGGCACAAGGCAAAACGGCCGCCTATCGATCTTGGCACGACTCTTTCCCCTTAAGTAGGTACAAGGGCGGGGTGGGGACCAGCCTGAACCCACCGCTTCAAATCCTCACCCCGTCCTTCCCTTTCTTGCTGATGACGAGTAACAACACATGAATGGGACGCATGGGATGTCACTCTGATGCAGATGGGGAAAAGTTCGTGGAACGGGTGAGAGGGGTGTGACAGGTGAGACATGTCTCACCTGTCACACTGTCTCACCTGAGACAACTCTCCAGAAAAAATCCGACCCACCCTCGCACAAACTTCTTCCTCCAGAACTCCGCCAAACTGGACTCTTGAAGTCGACCTTGTGCTTTCCTATTAAAGTTGAGTGGAATTGAGAGAAGGGAGGCAGGCAACGGCGGAATTATCCCAGGGTTTCCAGCAGGGCCTTGGCTTCAGCGTGGTTTTCATCCAGCGCAAGCAGACGGTTCAGGTAGCCCTTAGCTCGCTTGCCCTCTCCGCTCTCTGCATAAATCCGCGCCAATTGCAGGTAGACATCCGTGCGCTGCTTGTCGCTCTCCAGGTCGTTGACTCGAAGCATCAGCGTTTGGAAAGCTCCCAGAGCCTCCTCCCGTCGACTTTCGTCTTCCACCAGCAGCATCGCTCGTCGGTAAATCGCCGGCAAGTGCGTACCATCAGTCTCCACCGCCCTCTCATAAGCCTCCAGAGCCAGGGCTTCATTTCCTTCAGCTTGATGCAACTCGCCGAGCTCCACCAGCAATGCCGGGATATCCCGAGTGCGTCGCTTCGCTGCCAGGAAGTCCACTTTCCACTCCAGGAGGAGGACGACCTGCCCCATGTCTCCGGTCTTTCGGTACCAGGCCAGGAGCTTGTCTGCAACCTCTGTGGTGGGTTCCACATTGAAGGCTCGTTGGAGCCAACTCGCTGCGTCGTCTTCGTCCTTGAGGGGACCCTCGTAGAGCGCTGCCAGGCGCCGGCTGAAGCCCGCTTCCTTGCCAGGCTCCGTAGCTTCCGCAACTTCTTGCAACAGCAACTCGCCCAAAGCGTCGTGCTTTTCAAGGTGCTCCAGAGCGTCCAGCATGAGCTCCACCGTCTCGCTGTCGTGGGGAGCTGATTCCAGCAACTCGCCTGCATGAAGCTCTACCAATTCCCAATCCTTCAACTTGTCGGCAGCCAGACGGAGGGCGCTGCGGAATGCGGCGGCTCGTTCCTCCCCTTGGGTGGCTTCGGCGATGAGCTCGTAGACCTCCACCGCATCTTCAAACCGCTTGTGCTGGATGAGGAGCAGGGCTTTCTTCTTCAACGCCTCCAGGTGATCAGGCACCTCGTCCAAAATCTGCGCCAGGAGCTCCAGCGCCCCGTCGGCGTCCGTTAACTCCTCAGACAAGATGGTAGCGGCCTTCAGCCACAACTCGATCCGTTCCTCCAACGTCTGCGCTTCACTGGCCCGCTCCTCGAAGGCAGAAACCAACCCGTGAAGGTCGTCTCCCTTCCGAAGCAGGTCGATTCGAGCCTGCTGTGCCCGCTCGTCGTTTGGCGCCTCATCAAGGACCTGGCCCAGGTAGGACTGAGCCCCTTCGATGTCTTCCATGGCCACAGCGCTTTCGTACAACCGCCACAAAATGTCGAGTAGCTCGGTTCCGGAACTCAGTTCAGCCAGGTGCTCAAGGTAGC
>CALFHQ010000498.1 GCA_937876385.1 uncultured Pseudomonadota bacterium | reverse complement strand
GCAAGGCGGTAGGTCAGTACGACCGGATGGCGGGGGTGGGCGCCCACGAGGTGATCATCGAGACGCCGGATCACGATGCCACGATGGCCGAGCTTTCCCCGGACCATCTAGCGACCATATTGAAGGTCTATCGAGAGCGGATCCTGGATCTTCGCAACGACAAGCGACTGCGGTACATTCTGGTGTTCAAGAACTCCGGGGAGCCCGCCGGCGCTTCGATACCCCATTCACATTCTCAAATCATGGCGACCCCAACGACCCCGAGAACATTGGCGGTGGAGTTGAAGTCGGCTCAGGATCACTACCAGTTGAAGGAGCGGTGCATCTTCTGCGACATTCTGGACCAGGAGTTTCAGGCTGGCGAGCGTCTGGTGGTTGTGGACCCGTTCTTTGTAACTCACTGTCCGTATGCTTCGCGCTTTCCCTTCGAGATGCATCTGCACCCTAGAAAGCACAGCCACGACTTTGCGACCACAGATGACGACATGCTGTACAAGTTGGCCCTTCATTTAAAGGAAGTGCTTCGCCGAATGAACAAGGCTTTGGGGAGTCCCCCATACAACTTCCTGATTCATACGGCCCCCAGCGTCACCTGGAAGCCGCAGCGCAAGCACTATTGGGAGACGTTGGAGGTGGATTGGCACTGGCATATTGAGATTCTTCCGCGTATCACCAACGTTGCCGGGTTTGAGTGGGGGACCGGTTTCTATATCAACCCGACCCCCCCCGAAGAGGCGGCGCGTTTCCTTCGAGAAGTAGAACTGTAGGACCGCAGGAGTAAGACCCATTGAAGAAGACCATTGAGCCGCTGCGAGCGGCGGATTTGAGAGACGATTGCAATCTGGAGTTCCTTCCCTTCGAGACCACGACGGACCTCGACATTCTGGACGGAGTCATTGAGCAGGACCGGGCGGTCCGCTCTTTGAAGACCGGTTTGTCCATCAACAAGCGAAACTACAATATCTTCGTCGCTGGCTGGTCTGGGACCGGCCGCACTACCATTGTTCGCTCGATTGTTAACGAGTTTGCTGCTCGAAAACCCACCCCTCCCGACTGGGTATACGTTCAGAACTTTCGAGAGAAGGAGAGCCCGATTCCCATTCGGTTGCCGCCGGGGAAGGGTCGGATGTTGGCGCGAGACATGGACGAATTCGTTTCCTTCTTGCAAGAGGAGTTGCCCTCTGCCTTTCGTTCCCGGGAGCATCAGGAGGAAATCCAGGATCTGGTTTCCGACAGCCTCTCGGAAGAGCAGGACTACTTCTCTGTCTTGAGCCAGAGGGCGGGAGAGATCGGCTTTTCTGTGAAGTCCACCAAGAATGGACTCGTGACAGTACCGGTGGAAGGGGACAAGGTGTTGAGCAACAAGGAGTACGAGGCCTTGTCGGAGGAGGACAAGAAGCGCATTGAGGAACGTCGTCGCTTGCTTGACCCGCACATCCACGAGTTCGTCTCAAACACCCGTCAAATCGAGCATCGGACTCAGGAACGAATCAAGAAGAAGCAGTACAAGCTGGCTCGTTCGGTGGTCACTGCTCCCATGCGCAAGGTACGTCGGCGGTACAGCCGCTACGACGGTTTGAAGGAATATTTTTCGGCCGTCATCGACAACGTCTTGGAGAATCTGGGGCGTTTCATTCGTGAAGAGGGAACACCAACTGTCGAGCCAAATGGCCGGGAGTTCACCGACTATCGGGTGAACGTGGTTGTGGATAACTCGGAGTTGAAGGGCGCTCCCATCATGGCGGAAGCCCGTCCCAACTACTACAATCTGTTTGGAAAGATTGAGAAGAAGGTTGAGAACGGTGTGTATTTCACTGACTTCACGATGGTGAAATCGGGGACGGTTCTGAAGGCCAACGGTGGTTATCTCCTCATTAACACCAACGACCTTTTTGCTTACGGCAGTCTGGTTTGGGACAACCTGAAGAGTGTCATGCGCTACCGGCAGTCGAGCATTGAGGACATCGGAGAGCATCTGGGCTATTTGCCGACTTCGGGGTTGAAGCCGAAGCCCATTCCCATTGACGTGAAGATCATTCTGGTTGGTCCCAGTCATGTATACGAGTTGCTCCATCGCCACGATGAGGACTTCCGGAAGCTGTTCCAGATCAAGAGCGAGTTCGACTACGAGATGGGGCGCGCCGAGAAGAACATCGTGGAGTATGCCAGGTTCGTTGCCACAACGTGCAAGAACGAGGGCTTGCGACCGGTGAACCGAGAAGGTGTTGCTGCGGTTGTGGAGTTTGGCTCAAGGTTGGCAGAGTCTCAGCGCCGTGTGACGTTGCAGTTCAACCAGATCTGCAACCTGCTCATCGAGGCGGATCAGATTGCCACTGAGGAGGAAGATTCAATACTCGACCGACGACATATCGAAGAGGCCATTCGGCAGCGGGCCTTCCGGTTGGGCTTGGTGGAGGAGAAGATCCGAGAGGAGATCCTGGACGAGACGGTGTTCATCGACAACACCGGGAGTGCGGTGGGTACCATCAACGGCCTGGCTGTGTACGAGATTGGGGATTACTCCTTTGGGAAGCCCTCTCGAATCACGGCGGTGGTGTATGCGGGGAAGGGAGGCATCGTCAACGTGGAGCGGGAGTCCCGGATGTCGGGGCGGATCCACTCGAAGGGGGTGCTCATCATTTCAGGTTACCTGGGAGCGAAGTTCGGTCAGACTCGATCTCCGTCGCTTAGCGTCAGCCTCTGTTTCGAGCAGTCCTACGGCTCCATTGATGGGGACAGCGCCTCTGCGGCGGAGCTGTTCTCGGTGTTGTCGGCTCTCTCCGGGCTTCCC
>CALFHQ010000497.1 GCA_937876385.1 uncultured Pseudomonadota bacterium | reverse complement strand
CCCTCCTCCTTCCGCGATTCAAAGATGCCCTGTTTGCCTCCATCGCCCGGTACATGCTCCCCGACGATGAAACCCGCATCAGCCAAACAGAAGAAGCGGCCCGAAACGCCCACGTACCCCTCGTCGTCGCCCCCTTTATCTACTTCCACAGCAGAGAACGAAAAGAACTCGCCGACGTCCTCACCGCCATACGAGACAACCTCCCCCTAAGCAAAGTCCAAGGCCGCATCCTCCCAAACAACCTCTTTACCCTCCTGCCACCCTCCGTGATGGTGCGGATCTATCACGATTATCCAGACCCCCTTCACAACTCCACACGAATCGCAAAACAGTGCCGATTCTCCTTGACCGAGCTGCAATACCATTACCCCCACGAAGTCGTCCCCGAAGGCATCTCCTCCATGCAACACCTCCATCACCTCACCTGGGAAGGCGCCCGAAACCGCTACCCCAAAGCGGTCCCCCCAGACGTCACTGCACAACTGGAACGGGAACTGAACCTCATCGAAGAGCTGAACTACTCCAACTACTTCCTCACCATGCATGACATCGTTCGCTTTGCCCGCTCTCGCAACATCCTCTGCCAAGGGCGAGGGTCCGCTGCCAACTCCGCTGTCTGCTATGTACTTGGAATCACCTCCGTGGACCCGGCACGCTCCAATCTCCTCTTTGAACGATTCATCTCCCGGGAACGAAACGAACCCCCCGATATCGACGTGGACTTCGAACACGAACGACGAGAAGAGGTGATTCAGTACATCTACCAACGCTACGGAAGACAACGCGCCTCTATGGTCGCCGAGTTCATTCGCTACCGAACCAAAAGCGCCATTCGAGACGTCGGAAAAGCCCTCGGCTTCTCCGTACCCCAACTCGACCGCCTGGCCACCATGGCATCCTCCTACCGGCGAGATCACGACAACTGGTGGGAACGAGCGGTGGTACGCGCCGGAATGGAACCCGAACACCCCAAACTCCTCGCCTTTCAACGCTTGGTAAAAACCGTGCAAGGGTTCCCCAGGCACCTCTCCATCCATGTCGGCGGGTTCGTTATCTCCGATCTACCCATCCATCACCTCGTCCCCACGGAACCCGCCCGAATGGAAGGACGCACCGTCATTCAATGGGATAAAGAGGATGTTGAAGATGCGCGACTGCTCAAAATCGATATCCTTGGCCTGGGGATGCTCTCCTGCCTTCGACGATCCTTTGAAATCCTGCGGGAAGACAAAGCCCTCGACCTCGAACTCGCTACCGTCCCCGCCGAAGATCCCGCCACCTACGACATGATCACCCAAGGAGATACCCTCGGGGTGTTCCAAATAGAGTCCAGAGCCCAGATGAGCATGTTGCCTCGATTGCGCCCCCAAACTTTCTACGATCTCGTGGTGGAGATCGCCATTGTGCGCCCCGGACCCATTCAGGGAAAGATGGTGCATCCCTACCTGCGACGACGGCAAGGACTGGAACCGGTCACCTATCCCCTCCCGGAACTGGAACCCGTCCTCGCTCGCACCTTTGGTGTTCCGCTATTCCAAGAGCAGGTCATGCAACTCGCCATGGTCGCGGCCGGATTTACCCCCGGGGAAGCCGATGCCCTTCGACGAGCCATGGGAACCTGGAGATCCAACGGAAAACTCGAGGGACTCCTTTCCCTGTTAAAGAAGAGAATGCAAGACCGAGGGATTCGCCCCAAATACGCAGACCAGGTCGCCAACCAGATCAAAGGTTTTGGAGAGTACGGCTTCCCCGAATCCCACGCCGCTTCCTTCGCTTTGCTCGCCTACGCATCCGCCTGGGTAAAGCGACACCACCCCGACGCCTTTGCTGCGGCCCTGCTCAACTCCCAACCCATGGGCTTCTACTCCCCAGCAACCATCGTCGAAGATGCCCGACGACATGGAGTCAAAGTTCGACCCATGAGCATCCAACACAGCCACTGGGAATCAAGCCTCGAATCAAGAGCCGAGACCACGGAACCCCCAACCGATCTCAAACCCCTTCGAATCGGATTCTCCCTCCTTCGATCGGCCAAACGAGAAGCCATGGAAGTGGTCCTCAAAGAACGCCGGAACAACGGCCCCTTTACCGGACTCGATAACCTCATTCGAAGAACCCACCTGGAACGACATCTGCTCTTGAAGTTGGCCTTAGCCGGCGCCCTGGCGGATTTTGGTCTGGAACGGCGTCAGGCCCTGTGGGAAGTGCTGCGGCGATGGACCACCGCCGATTCCCTCTTCTTTGGACAACGAACGTCCAAACAGCCCCCCTCCGCCGACCCCATGCCCCCCCTCCAACTCGTCATGGCCGATCTCGACGCCACACGAACCTACCAAGCCTTCCACCCCTTTGAACTGGTCAAGGAACAGGTCGAAGGGCGCAAAGGGTACGTTAATTCCTTACAGATTCAGGAGACCCGGAATGGCCGCTGGGTCGCCACCGCCGGACTTGTCATCGTAAAACAACGACCACCCACCGCCAGAGGGGTCACCTTCTTGACCCTGGAAGACCACCTCGGCCTCATCAATGTCGTTGTGTCAGCAGTGCAGATGGAGCGCCATCGCCAAACTCTTCTCGAAGAAGCACTGCTCTGGGTGGAAGGGAAAGTAGAAACCGTCAACGAATTGGTGAACCTGCAGGCCACAAGAATCAGAGGAATCACCCTCACCGAAAACGCAACCCGGATTCAGCACAGAAGCTACCGGTAGGGTGCGGCAGGGAGCCGGCAGCATGGAGCAGGCAGCGCACAGGGGTCCAATCAGGCAGAATAGAACACCAGATACCCACACGC
>CALFHQ010000496.1 GCA_937876385.1 uncultured Pseudomonadota bacterium | reverse complement strand
ACGATTCGGTCCCAGTTTTTCAAACCGGCCTTCTCGGCCAGACTTCCCGGCCGAACCCAAACCACCGCCTGAGGAAATACAGAGACAATCTGAAGCTGCCCCTCGGTGTCTTGAAGATCCATCTGCTTGAGCTTCATGACCTCTTTCGAATCGGGGGTCACCGTGAGGTTCAGTTCCTCGTCCCCTCGCAAAATGGTCAACGCCAGGGGAACCCCCGGGGATCGCTTAATCCGCTCTTCCAACTCCCACCAATACTGGATCGAATCCCCGTCGACGGCAGACACGACGTCCCCCGACTGAATCCCTTGCTTGTCCGCCGGGCCGCCGTCAATGGCAGCGCCGATGACCGCAGGATTCAACTCCGAGTGCGTCAAGAAGAGGAAGAAAAAGACAATGAAGGGCAAAATCAGGTTGAAAACCGGCCCCGCAACGACAATGAGAGAACGCGTCCAAAGCGGCTTGGCGTTAAAAGCTCGCCCTGCATCCTCAGGGGAGTGCGTGCCCCCCGCCGGAGAAGGACTCTCCTCGGCGGAGACTGCCCCCATGCGCTCCAACGGGTCGGACTTTCGACCTCCCTCGGACACCGCATCAGGTCGACTGGGGTCGAAGTCGGGCTCATCCCCGTACATCTTGACATATCCCCCCAGGGGAATCAGTCCGATCTTGTACTCGGTTTCTCCCCACTGTTTTCGAAGCAGAGAGGGGCCAAACCCGATGGCGAAGGTCAACACCTTCACCCCGGAGGCCTTTGCCACAAGGAAGTGACCGAGTTCGTGAAAGAAAATCAACCCGCCCAACAGGAGCAGGAAATAGACTGCTGACATAGGACTCCTCCGTTTCGCCAAATACTATGCACACAGCCGTGCCCGGGCAACGGGGGAAGTGCAAAGCGGCTACCCATTATGGATCGGGGAGGGAACGGGGGCAAGAGCAACGAACCATTTCGCCTCAAAGGGCGGTGCAAACTCCGTTCAAGCAGGAGAGGTCATCCCCACACTCGACGCTGAAGCGACACTCAAACACGGGCATACAGAATCCAAAGCTGCAATTGGAGGCTTCACCGCACTGTCCCCCGTCGCCGCACGGGGTCATGCAACGCCCATTCACGCACGAATCGGCCTGGGAACAGTCGGTGTTCACCCGACACTGGGCCCGGGGAGTGCTGTCTGGATGGCACACCCCATCACCACACAACGTCCCCGTGGGACACTGGGCATCGACGTCGCACAGGGGAACGCACTCGGCATTGACGCACAGAGCATCAAACGAGCAGTCGCTTCCAAACAGGCATTGGTCTCGGGGCAACGAAGAGGGAAGGCAGAGATCAGATTGGCAGGCAAGAGTCGGCGGACAGCCTCCTTCCCCACTACACGGGAAGAAACACGCCCCGTTCAAGCATGAACCCGTGGCACCGCAATCCGATGCAAGGACGCAGTACTGCTCCTGCAAAGGAGCGGGCTTGTCCACACAAGTTCCCTCGGTGCACACTTCCATGGCTTCGCAATCGGTGTCGTCAAGACACTCGGGACCAGGACCCTCCTCTGCGTCGGTTTGCGAGACAACGTCCTGGGACCCATCGGACTTCCCGGGGACCTGCCCTTGTCCCCCCTGCGAGAGCACGCGGCACACCGACTGGCTGTTGCAATAGAATCCGGACGGACACTGCGAGAGGCTGTTGCAGTAGTACGTCTGGCACGACATCCCCCGGCAAATTTTGCACCCATCCTGGTCGCAAACAAGCTCCGAGCTGTTGTCTGTTCCAGCGCCGACGTCACAAGCGGTCAGTTGTATTGGGAGCAAAAGGAAAAACGCTGCAAGAAGGAAGAATCGATTGACTCGTGTCATGGTGGCACCTCCGTTTGTACGATTGGCGATAAACGAGGGGGACAAGGGGAATATTCACACGCCGGGCGACTTGTTTGGTGCGAGGCTTGTGGTACACTCCCCAAGCTCGCGCCTCAGCCGGGCAAACAAAGAGTGGAGAGCCTGATGAAGGAACACCTGTCGCCCACCTTGCTCATCGTAGACGACGAGGAATCGAACCTCGAGAGTCTCGAAAGGGTTTTTGCCAAAGAGGGTTATCACGTCCTCCTGGCGGGTGGGGGAAAAGACGCCCTGGAGATGGCGAGAAAGCGCCGCATCGACGTCGTACTGACCGACCTCATGATGCCAGACATGGACGGACTGGACCTCCTGCGCTCGGTAAAGACCGTATCACCGGAAACCGAAGTCATCCTCATGACGGCATACGGCACCGTGCAGCGGGCTGTGGAAGCGATGAAGGAGGGTGCCTACGACTTCGTCACCAAGCCCTTCAAGAAGATCCAGATCATCAAAGGGGTGCGGCGAGCCATGGAGAAGCAGGTGTTGCTCCTGGAGAACCGAAACCTCCGATCCCTCCTGGAGACCACCGGAGACAAGCGAATCATCATCGGGAACTCTTTTGTCATACGCTCCTTGTTGGACATGCTCAAACAGGTGGCATCCAGCGAAGCCAACGTTCTCCTCATCGGGGAGTCGGGTACAGGAAAGGAACTTTTCGCCCGGCAACTGCACCAGTGGAGCCAGCGAGCGGACCGAGCCCTGGTCCCCTTCAACTGTGCGGCCCTTCCCCGAGATCTAGCGGAAGCCGAGCTGTTCGGCCACGAGCGGGGGGCATTTACTGGAGCCCACAAGGAGCGCCCTGGACTGTTCCGCGAGGCGGCCCTGAGCACCCTCTTCCTGGACGAAGTGGCGGAAATTGACATCTCCTTGCAAGGCAAGCTCTTGCGAGTGCTGCAGGAGGGCGAAGTCCGCCCCGTGGGAGGTTCCCGGGCAATCAACGTGGACGTGCGAGTGGTTGCCGCAAGCAAGGCTGACCTGGAGACTGCGGTGGAAGAAGGTCGATTCCGGGATGACCTCTATTATCGGCTCAATGTCATCACGATCCGCATTCCACCGCTTCGGGACCGCAAAGAAGACATTCCTCTCCTGGCCGACTTCTTCCTTCGCAAGTACGCCAAGAAGAACAACCGCCAGATTGCGGGGATTTCCCGCCGAACGCTGACTGTGCTGGGCAGCTACCATTGGCCCGGGAATGTGCGAGAGCTTGAGAACGTCATCGAGCGCGCAGTGGTATTGTCCAAAGGTCCCATGATTGAAGAGGAAGACCTCCCGCCGGTGCTTTTTGATGAAGTGGTGGAATCCGGCTCTTTGACGCTCCCCATGGGAATCTCCATGGCGGAGATTGAGAAGCGGGTACTGGGAGAGACACTGAAGATGACGAAGAACAACAAGAAGATGGCAGCTCATCTTCTGGGCATTTCGTTGCGCACCGTGTATCGGATCCTGGAGCGTCAGCAGGCCGAAGACGAAGCGCTAGATAAGGAGAACGGAGCTTGAATATGCCGGACTCAGCCCTCTATGACAGATTGTGACGTCACGAGGCTCAAACCCGGCGCCGTTTGTCAATTTGACAATTGCCCCCAATCGACAAAAACAAAAAACCTTTCGTTTCAGCAGGTTCGACTCATCAATCCTCTGGCACGAAGCTTGCTGTATCTTCCCGGGGCGCTTTGCGCGGTTCAGAATCAGTCTGGCCGTGCTTTTTGGATAAGGAGGGCCTGAGCGGTCATGGAGTTCCTGTTCAAACGATATTTTTGGGTTCTCAATACGGTGCTTCTCGTCGTCACAGGTTTCGT
>CALFHQ010000495.1 GCA_937876385.1 uncultured Pseudomonadota bacterium | reverse complement strand
AACCCGAGAATTGGTAGCATCTCTCCAGTCCCGCAATCTCCGAGAGCCAATTGCATGCCCGGGCGGCCCCCCACCAGGTTGGGTCGGTCAGAGAGACGGGAAGAGTCTTGGGTTGAGGTGCCTCCAAACCGAACTGCTCGAAAAGCGTTGAGGACGATGCCTCGTCCTGCGCCATCAGGAAGGGACGAGTGATGCATACTTGATGTCGGGGAGCTTCGTCGGGCTCATGATGAGGTACCGTCGAGTCAGTCCCCATCAAGAAACAGCCAGGTGCCACCAAGCACCAGCCCCCGTGGCACCCCGACGATGCTGCGTCCTTCAGTGGTAGGGAAGGGCAGCTCAATTGAAAGTGATCTCCTGCTTTCAGGTCCACCGTCACTTCCAGAGGTTCCAACAGAGGGGAGCCGCACGAGAAGGTGTGTTGCCCAGGTCCTATCTGTCTGGGGGCGAACGGCAGGCTCGCCTCTCCCCCTTCTATAGTCAGCAGCGTGTCCAACGGTCCCTGCATTTCCACCGTGGCCGGTTGGACGGCGTGGAACTCCACGCTATCCCCCTCCTCCAGAGAATAGGCTTCGACTACCCTGGCTTCACCGAAATCGAACACAAGGAACCCCGAACCGCTCAGCCGGTCTATCAGCTCGCACGGCGTGTTGCAGAGTTCATAGGCATAATCCCCGTTCTCCTTGGGGGAACTCACCCGTCCTACTGGAATGCCGGATGGGTCGCTGTTCAAGACGACTCGAGTGGGCCACTCCACCTCGAGCTTTCGCTCTGAATCGGCGGGGATGAATGTCCTCATTGTGCGGGGCTTGTAACCCTTACGGGAGAAGGTCACTATGTGGGTGCCCATGGCCACGGACACCTTGTTGGGCGTGCGAACCTCGGTGGTGCCGTCGATGGAAACGAGGGTTCCAGACGGTGTCGACTCCACCACAAGCACGCCGGTTTTCTCCTGACACGCGACCAAAGACAGAACCACGACCAACAAGGTAGTCAAGAACCTGTGTTCGAACATTCAGTCCCCCGCAGTGATCGGCAACTTATCAAACCTAACCAATTTCGGACCGGTTAGCAAGGTCGCAGGCAATCTCTTTTGTCCACGATTGACAGCCCCGCGATGCCCGTGCTTTACTGCCTGTGGGAACGGAACCAGGCCCACTTTCTGGTAAGGAGAAGCGCCATGGGTGAGCGATACGACGTCGTGATTGTAGGAGCCGGTATGGGGGGGCTTGCTGCTGCCGCCACGTTGGCTGTGGCGGGGCGAAATGTGCTTCTTCTGGAGCGCCACAACGTTCCTGGGGGCTACGCTACGAGCTTTGTGCGTGGAGAGTTCGAGTTCGAGGTCGCCCTCCACGAGCTGTCCGGAATCGGGGACGCCAACGCCCCCGCTGACTTGTGGCAGTTGATGGATTCACTGGGAATGACCGATGAGATTGAGTTCATCCCGATTCCTCACCTCTACCGGTCCATCTTTCCCGGCTTGGACATTCGCCTCCCCGCTGGAAAAGAGGCTTATGTGCAGACCCTCATCGAGCATTTTCCACAAGACGCCAAAGGCATCGCCACGTTCATGCACGAGGTGTTCAGTCTTGAGGAGCAACTAAAAGAGCTGGGAGAGGCATTTCAAAACAACGAACTGGGCGCATCGAAGATCCTCCAGGTTCCCCTCAAGTACCCGGCGGCCTTTCGCTACCTTCCTGTCACCCTGGAGCAGGTGCTGCACCGCCATGTAAAGAGTATCGGTGCCCGGGCAGCGCTGGCACAGTACTGGGGGTACTTCGGTTTGCCCCCCTCAAAGGTTTCCTTCTTCTACTTTGCCTCGGCTCTGGGAAGCTACGTACGAAAAGGGGCCGCCTTCCCTCGAGGCCGCTCTCAGGCAATCTCCAACGCCTTCGTCAACGTCATCAAACGACACGGAGGGGAGGTCTTGATGAATTGTGGGGTGAAACGAATTCTCCACACCGGGGGCAAGGCCACGGGGGTTCTCACCGAATCGGGAGAAGAGCTGCAGGCGAATTGGGTCCTCTCCAACGCAGATCCAATCACCACGGCCCGAGACCTCGTTGGGGAAAGCGCCGTGGAGCCGAGATACATGCGTGAGATTTACTCCCACCAGATCGGCCCGTCGTCTCTCAATGTTTACCTCGGCCTTCGGGGTTCCATGGAGGATCTGGGGCTCACGGACCACGAGCTGTTCATTAATGAAGACTACGATTTTGACTCCCACCACCGAAACATGCGGCGCATCGCGCCCCCGAAGATGATGGCGGTGACCACCTACAACGCCGTGTATCCAGATATTTCACCCCCTGGAACCACCATCGTCGTCCTCACCACCCTGCTCTACGGAGAACCCTGGTTCGCCCTGGCTCCAGAGCAATACCTGGACACGAAGAACAAGATGGCAGACGCCATGCTCAACCTGGCTGAAAAGCACTTCCCGGGTCTTCGAGACAATGCCCAGGTAGTAGAGGTCTCGACCCCCGTGACCAACGCACGGTACGCCGGCACCTACCACGGCGGAATCTACGGTTTTGATCAACCCCCCAGCAACCACACCGTCCTGCGGTTTTCCCCCACCGGTCCCCTGGAGCGGCTGCTTCATGTCGGGGCGTGGACCCAGCCGGGGGGCGGCTTTCACCCCTCCATGCTCTCGGGGCACATGGTCGCAAAACAGATCCTGAAGGGTTGACGGAGGATGTCATGAACGACTTGATGCAGTGGCTTGAAGACTTGAAGCAATACGGCCCGGTGATGGGAGATTGGGTGCGTCGTCGTACCGTGGGCACCCATCGTGTGGAGGATCACAACGCCTACGAAGTGACCAAAAGGCACCTCCTCGATTCCCTTCACCCTCGAACCATGACGTTGAAGCTTGAGGACCGCTTTCAAGAGTCTCCGTCCGCTTGGACTTTGCGATTTGTGCGCACCGACGGACCGAACCCGGTGTTTCGAGGGGGGCAGTACGTCAATCTCTTTGTGGAGCTGGAAGGACTGCGCACCAGTCGCCCCTACAGCATTTCCTCCCCCCCGGGGGAACCCCACATCGACCTCACCATTCGAGCGCAGGAAGGGGATTTCGTCCCCTCCTATCTGACTCAAGAAGTTGAGGTGGGGCACTCCTTCCAAAGCAGCGGACCTGCGGGGCACTTCTACAATGAACCCCTCATAGACGGCGACCGCCTCGTCTACTTGGCTGGGGGAAGTGGAATCACCCCCTTCGTCTCCATGCTCAAAGAATTGGAATCGCAAGGATTCCCCAAGGAAGTCTCCCTCGTGTACGGCTCCAGGGACAGTGAGGACATCATCTTCGAGGAGTATCTGCGGGACCTGGCTCGAAGGCAGAAGCAATTCCGGGTCCACTTTGTCATCTCGGAACCGAAAAAGGGCTACCGGGGACAGAGGGGGTTCTTGACGGCGGACACCCTTTTGAGTGTCATCGGCAACGTGTCGGGACGGACCTTCTTTGCCTGTGGCCCGGGGAAGTTTTACGAGCTGGTTTGGAAGGCTTTAGACGAGATGGAAGTGCCCGTCCACCGACGGCGCCGGGAAG
>CALFHQ010000494.1 GCA_937876385.1 uncultured Pseudomonadota bacterium | reverse complement strand
CAACGTCGTCTGGAACCTGGTCTAAGCAGTCAGCCACCTTCTGCAGGAGCAGGACATCGGTTTCTTGCAGTGTTTTCGATCGGTAAGACAGGAGGAACCACGAGCCTGTGTGCCAGGCTTTTCCTCCGGGGCGGTGGCGTTCTATCCGAAGTTCAGTGGTCTGGTCGTCGAGTTCCTTCCTGCATCGGACCTTTATCACCGCCGAGTCCACCTCAAAGGGGGCGGAGTGCCATCCCATGTTTGCGATTACTTCCTGCAGTGATTTGTCCAGCGAGGTGTCCATGGGTCCTCCGATTGTCCGCCGGTGATGGTACCATAGCCGGCCCGTCACCGGAAGTTCGTGGGTTGATGTCCCGGTTGTGAAGCGGGGCGACATGGTCTAGAATTCGGGTTCCTAAGGAGCACTTTGGTCATGACGTCAATCTCCCCTCTGATGGTTCTTCTGGCAGCACCTGCAGGGCGCAGTGGGGGTGCGGTTCCTCTTGTGCTTCTCATCCTTTTCATGGCATGGGGGATCTTTCTCTTCTCTGCCCTTCGTCTCTTTCGTCGGCTGGGCAACGAGTTTTCTGTGACGGGTTTCGTGAGCCTGGTTCTCGTGTTGTTGCTGTCCTTGCTGTGGTCCAGCCTTATGGCCCCTCCTCCTCCCGTTGTGTCTACGTTTACGGGGTTGGGTCATGTGATTTCGTCCCTTCAAATTGCTCGTCTTGATTGGGGAGCCTTCTTCCCTTACGAATATCCTCTGGCCATTCCAGTGTGGGGATCCTTGTTTCAGCATGTGGGTTTCATTCCGACAGAAGCCTTCTCGTGGGCCAATCGTTCCTTGTATGGGCTGGGTGCCTTGGGTTTTTTCCTTGTAGGGGCAAAGGTCTATGGGCGGCTCTCCTGGGCGTGGTTGGGTGTTCTGGTGTGGTGGGGAATGGCGGCTATGCTGCTCTATTCGGCCTCGGACGCGCTGAGTCTCGGGACAGCCGTTTTGTCAGTGTGGGGACTGGTGTTTCTGCTGGAACTGAGAGAGCGGGCGGATTCGCGGCTTGCCCGGTTTGCCTTTGCGGCCCTTCTGGTGTTGTTGGTTCAGTCTCGTCTGGAAGCGTTGGTGCTGGTCCTTCCGCTTGTCTTGATGGCCGCAGGCTGGTTGGACAGAAACGGGAGAGCGGCCTTCGCCAAAGCTCTCGTCCTGGCCGGGGTGTTCAGTCTCCCCGCTTTGGTCTGGACGTTGCGGGCGATGGCGACGAATGCGGGAGCTTCCGGGTTGGGGCTCCGGCTGGTTCCTGGGATTCTCGTTGCCACGGTGGCGGTGATTGGCTTTGTGTTTGTCCATCATCTACTTGTCCGCAAGGGCTCTGTTACTTGGTGGATATCTGTGGGTGTTTTCGCCGCGCTGGTTGTCTTGATGTCGTGGTCGTTTGGGTTTGGCGTGTGGGGATCGGGCCCCATGGTTCTACCGTTCAAGGGAGAAATGTTGAGGACGTACCGAACAGTCGGTGCGTGGGTCTTCAACCACAAGATGGTCTGTTTGACCTGGTGGTTGCTGGCCGTTTTGGGACTGTTGTCTCGGCGGTCCCTTGCTGAGAAGTCAGGGTGGATTCTCTGGATTGGGCTGGTGGTAGCGGCGTCGACGTTGAGGTCTAGCGGGGAGTTGCCCTTCGAAGGCCTTCGGACACAGCTTCCCACCTTTGTCCCGTTGACCTTCCTTGTTGTGGCAGGGGTTGAAGCGCTCTCTCTTCTGCCGTGGCGGATGGTTTCTCGCTGGGGCGTTGCTTTTGTACTTCTGGTGGGCATCTGGCCGAGCACTCTGAGGCCGGTGCGAGAATTCAACTATGCGGCCCAGCAGGAGTGGCGGTTTCTTTGGGATGTCTTGCCCACCTTGCCGCACGGAGCGACGGTGTTTGTGCCGGATGCGCCGATTTTGGTTCCAGGGATGCCGGAGCTTCGGGTCAATCGCTATGGACTTTTTCGCTATGGGCGTGTGGCGGCGTCCTTGGGACTGGCGGCAAGTGGAGAGGTTCGTCTGCGTCCGATGTCTCGGATGACGACTCCTCCTCGTCGCGACTCGTACGTCTTTTTGGGATTGGGCTGCTATCGGACGGGGACAAAGAAGCTACTTCCCCAGTGCCGCTGTGTGCTTGACTCGGTTTCATCGGTTGTGGCCCGCAGAGCCATCTTCGTAGGGCAATACACGTCCGATTTCCTTGACGAACTGGTCATAGTGAACAATCCTGCCGAGGTAGCACTGGTTCCCATTACCGAGACGACGGAGTTTCGATGCAAATTCTCAAGCAAGTAAGTGTAACGGATTCGGCGTCGTGGTATCGCCTGGAGGGTGACTATCAAGGAGAGGTCAATCGCTGGGTGGTCTCCACCCCGTCCATGCGTGAAATCGCCAACTGCCCCGAGGTTTGCGGCTATGATTTCACGCTGGGCATGCAGGCAGCGATGGCTGATGCGATGTCTTCGGCTCCCTTTTTGCCCTTTCTGCAAGGGGTATCTTCTTGCCAGTTGACCATCCTGAAGTTTCTGCGTGGCGGGCTCAATTTCGCCCTTCGACATGCCCTCTGGAAGGCTCTGGGCAGCAACCACCACGTCTCCTGTTTTATGAGTTCTCAGCGGCACCGGACCGAGGGTAGATGGGTGGTTCGAGAGGACATGTATCGCAAGATCAAGATCCCCCGTGATGCGGTGATTCTTGTGGGGGATGTTGTGGCGACCGGTGTTACGGTGGACAACGGCTTAGAGGTGGTTTTGCGGGAGTTGTTGGAGAAGAAGACGCCGATTCAGGGGATGGTGTTTTTCACCATCGGGTGCCACAAGGCGGAAAAGATCTTGGACAAGTACCACGCCCTCTTCAAGCAGGAGTTTCCGGGGTATCGAGAGACCCACGTGATTTATCTGGAGGGGAAGATGCGGCTGGTGGACTCGCAGATTCATCTCTCCAACAGCATTCAGGGGACTGATCTCATCAAAACCGAAGCTCTCCTTGCCCCGGAATTCGAGGCTTCACAATACGACTCCCTCAGCGCCCCGCTGGAGCGATGTGTGATCTATGATGCGGGCTCCCGAGCTTTTGATGTGTTGGAATATCTCGATGACGTGGAGCAGTACTGGTCGCAGGTTTCGAGTCTGGCTGAGCGTGGTTGGACCCTGCGGGAGGTATTGAAGGAGCGTTGGCCGGAAGAGGACTATTCATCCTGGAGCCATTTCCGGGAGCGAAAGCAAGAGCGTTGGAAGGGGGTGGACGAGGCCTTCTTGAGGATGTTGTGGGCGCGTTACGAGGAGCGTTGGAATGCTCTTCTGGCGACAGCCGACACAGCAGAAGCCTTGAAATCTCTGTGTGAGGAGCAATTGGACAAGTTCAAGCAAGTTCGTTTGAAAGCGGGAGGTCTCCTTTGAATCTGGACAACTTCAAGCCTCATCACCTTTGCGCAACCCGTGCTGACCTGGCTGGCAACGGCGAACTTGGTCGGTATGTACTCTTGCCTGGTTCCGACGGTCGAGCAGAGGAGTTGTCGGCGTACTTCGACGACGTCAAGGTTCTGGAAAGTCCCCGTCGCCACAACCTGTATTTGGGCACGATGACGGTAGAAGGTCAGTCCATCGATGTCGCCGCTGTGGCTTCGGGGATGGGTTGTCCCAGTTTGGACATCATCGTCAACGAGTTGGTGGCTTTGGGAGTTCGGCGAATCCTCCGGGTGGGAACGGCCGGTGCCCTCCATCCACGGGTGAAGGTCGGGGAACTTGTGGTTGGGACTGGTGGTGTGCGAGACGAGCACACATCCTCGATGTATGCTCCGTTGGAGTTTCCTGCGTTGGCTGGGTTGCCCTGGATTCTGGCGGCTCAGGAGGTGTTGCGGTCGAATTCACCGGGCACCCGGGTGCATTTTGGGGTTGTGCACTCAAAGGACTCGTTGTTTGCTCGGGAGTTTCACTGGGGGCCTCGTGCTCAAGAGAATCGTGATTACATGGCGCTTCTCTCCCGAAGCGGGGCGTTGGCTTCCGAGATGGAATCGTCTCATCTCTTTGTTTTGGGGCAGACTTGGACTGCTGAGTTGACCCGCAAAGAGGACCTCCCTGAAAACCATGTCCATACCGGAGCGGTGTTGGCCATCATCGGCGATGAAGAGTCCTTCGCTCCCGCAGAGATCGCTGCAATGACTGTGGAGTCCGCCATTCAATTTTCTCTGGCCACATTGTCTCGACTGGCTTTGAGTGAAGTTCAGGGCTGATTTTGGGCCGTCGCCCTTTTCTATCGGTTGGTCTTGCCGTCCATTGTTGATTTCAGAGCGTTGTCGAAGAGTGGTACGGAATCGCCCCCTTCGGCGAGACTGAGCACCCAGAAGACTCCCGTAGCGACCAGCATGGCCGCGGCCGAAGCGTACATGGTGATCGTTGCGGCCTTGATGTTGTCAAACTCGTTGCGGTGATCGGCGACTCCGGTGTTCATTTCGTTGACGAGGCCATTGTAGTGCAGATTGAGTCCGACTCCGGCACCGGCGAGAACGGCCGCCGCTCCAAGGGTCACCCAGCCGATGGTTTGCCAATCGTCCTTGCGGTCCAGAACCCACTCTGATTTCAGGCTGTATCTTCCCTCCTCGGGGGGAAGGTGGGTGATGTTTCCTCGGGTTGTGAGGAGGGCGGGTGCTTTGGGGTCATCGACGGGAACCCATACTACTCCGTCGACTTCGAGCCAGGAGAGGAAATGCCTGCCGAGTTTTTCCAGTTCCCTTGGATTCAGGGTGGGGTCGACGAGGACGCAATCTCTCTTCACTCGAGTTTGTCTTTGAAGGGGCACTCCTTGGGTTTCCAGGTGAATGTTGGAGTTGAGGTCCATGTCCACGACCCAGCTTGACCCCTTTTCGCACTGAACCCACAGTGCGTGGGTTCCTTCGGGGAGTATGCGAGTGCTCAGCGGCAGCGTTCCTAAAGGGAGCCCGTCCACAAACAGTTGGCATGCTCCGGCATCTTTCGGGGACTCAACGGACAACTCATGTCTGGGAGTGGTGGTTTCCTGAGCGAACTGGGTGACTTCGTATTCCATCTGTGGGGGCAGGAACTTGACGCTGGGTTGCTGTTCGGGGAGGTGAGTCGCCAACCAGAGGAGGAGTCGACCTGCTCCATCGGCGTCGGTGCGAGTCCACACTCGGTATAGCGTCAGGAGGGTCTCGTAGACTTCTTTTCGTTGTTCCGGTTGGCCGGGGAGCCATTCTGGATGGGGTTCCAATCGTTTCCAGGCCTCGAGCATCTGCCCCTGGCCGACCTTTGCATCCTTTTCAAAGAAGACCGACGCCCCCGCTGCAAGGTCGAGAAGCGTTTGCGAAGCACTCTTTGTGTCGAGGCTTCGGACTCCTTTGGGAATCTTCTCTCTGATGCCGATGGGGTCAAGGGTTGTTCCGTTGAATCTTACACGGTTGTGGGCTTCGTCCAGGGCTTCGCAGCGGGGCTGATTGCTCAGCGGGAGCACTGCCACGGTGCGAGGTCTTCCGGTTCCGCAATGGCTCAAGAGCAGTACTGCGATGCAACCGACAAGGACTCTCATGACGCACAGTACCCACAGGTTTCGCAAATGTCGCCACAACAATCCCCGTATTGGGCGCACCCCTCGTCACACCAGCAGGAGCCGGCGGATTCGTCGCAGTGCCCGGCGCAGCTGTCAGTTGTAGCGCTCTCGATGGTTGCCGTCATGGCGTACTGCAGGCCGTTGGGGCCTCCGACGGACAAGTAGGCGTCGACGTTGTTCGGGACGTTAATGGACCCCTGGCAAAGTCCTTCGGAGCAGGAGAGGGGGATGGCGTCGTTCATCGCAGACTCCAGATAGAAGGCGGTCTGGATGTCGCTGGTGTCTGGGTACACCATTTCGACAACAACTGTTCCGACCCCGGCCGGAAAGCGAAACCAGTCCTTGCTGCAGCACAGGGAGAGGTCCATCAGGTCAAGGGATTGAGAGATGGTTGTGGCCGTCGAGGGGCTGTTGTCGGGTTCTTGCGGATCGTCCTCGCAGATTGCCCCCTCTTCCACCAGGAACTCGATGGAGTATTGGTTCTCTGTGGAATCTTCGGGGTAGCCGCTCACGACAACGAGATAGTCTCCGGCGAGGGAAGCTGCTTCCACCCCGACGGTTTCGTTGTCGAGACTGCTCAGACTGGAGTCCACCGTCTCCCCATCGGGTCCCAGGAGGAGCATGTCGAGGTCTCCGGTGCTGTGGGAAAAGGACGTCGCTGCGTAAAGCGTGTCTCCGCAAGAGAGTTCGACGTTGTAGTAGTCCAGGTCGCCAGCGCATATGGTGAGGTTGGAGATTGGCGTCCCATCGAGCTTGTTTGCGGGCACCACGGTTGCGTCTCCAGAGGCATTATTGGGTTCAAGAGAGTCCGGTTGACAGGAATCAATGTTTCCCGTGGAGCGTTCGATGGTCATTGCATAGCCGGAGGAGAAGACCCCCGAGCCGACCCCGAAAACCACCAGGTAGTAGTTTCCGGCTGCTGTGGTTTGGTAAGTCACCGATTCGCTGTTTGCCACAGATGGGTTGTGAACCAGTGGTTCCTCTGAGCCTTCGGCAAACAGCGCGAGTTCCAGGTCTCCCTGTTCGTGGACGAACTCGATGTGTGCCTGGAGCTTTTCGCCTGGTTCGAGCATGAGACGAAACCAATCGCTGTCCACCGGGGAGGTCTCGGTATCGCAGATGGAAAGGTTCGGGAAAGAGCCCTGGGTGAGCAGTGTGGCTGACTGGAGGTCGTTGTTGGGTTCGAATTCGTCATCTCCGCAGGCTTGCGAAGCGGTTCTAACCCAAATGTCTGCGGCCAGTTTGACCACATAGACTGAGTCTGAGATTTCAAAGAGCAGGTGGATGGATTTGCCTGCCTGGGCAGCGGTCGGAGTCCACTTGAAGTGCCAGGTTTCCGCATTGAATTGGGCGCCCTGGGGGAGGGCGCCGCTGACGGTGATGGTGAGCGGGTCCTGGTCTGGATCTGTTGCCAGGATGTCGAATTCCAGGGTGTTGCCCACGGAGACTTCCATGGAATCGAGGGGTTCTACTGTTGGAGGATTGTTGTCCAGCTCTCCGCCGGCGACGATGAGGCGTGCTTCCAGCGTGTCTGTGAGGGCTCCGTCGGTGACTTGGAAGGTCACTCGGTTGATGGAACCGGCGTTGTTTTGCTCTGGTGTCCATCGAAAGAGTCCCGTGGCGCCGTCCAGGGAGGCGCCGTCTGGGATGGGGCCCAAGGTTGCGTACCGGAGGGTGTCTCCGTCTTCGTCTGAGGCTTCCAGTTGAAGCTGGTAGAGCACCCCCGGCTGGAGGATTTGGTCTCCCAACTGTTCGAACGTCGGGGGGTGTTGAGTTTTGTCGTTGACGGCCCTCAGTTCCACGGTTTCGCTGTCAAAATCAGTGAGATCTGAGACCACGAATGTGATGAAGAAGGGGCCGGCCTTTTCTTCCGGTGTCCAGGTGAAGCGTCCTTCCGGTTTGAAGAACTTGGAGCCTTCGGGAAGATCCCCGTAAACCGAGTAGGTCAGCGTATCCCCGTCGTCGTCGTCGGCCTTGAGCAGAAGTTCGAGGGTTTCGGCGACTTTGACTTCTTTGTTTCCGATTTTGTGAAGTCTGGGTGGGCTGTTCTTCCCTTCGCCGTTGTCGGGGATGGTGGAGTCGACGTGGATATCGAGGGAGACATCGCTGAGGGCTTGTTCCCCTTTTTCGGCGCTGGAGCAGGCTCCCAGGAGACTCAGGAGCATGATTGCGAAGTAACGGGACACGGCGATTCCTCCTCACAGGGGTGCTTGAAATGCGATGGAAGTTTACGTCAACG
>CALFHQ010000493.1 GCA_937876385.1 uncultured Pseudomonadota bacterium | reverse complement strand
GATCATGGACGGTCCGTCATAGGAATCGGCTTCGGCGAAAGCCTTCACCGTCTGGGCATCTTTGGCACCAATGGCGACACTGGCAACGTACACATGGCCATAGCTCATGGCCATCATGCCCAGGTCCTTCTTATGAACCGCCTTTCCGGCAGCAGCAAACTTGGCAGCAGCGCCCAGGGGGGTCGCCTTGGAAGCCTGGCCACCGGTGTTGGAGTACACTTCGGTGTCCATGACCAGGATGTTCACATCTCGCTGGTTGGCGATGACGTGATCCAAACCGCCGTACCCGATGTCATAGGCCCAGCCGTCTCCACCAAACATCCAAATGCTCTTGCGAACGAGGCAGTCTACAACGACTTCCAATCGTCTGGCATCGACATTGTCGATTCCCGCCAGCTTCTGTCGAAGGACTTCGATTCGGCCACGCTGGGCGGCAAGCCCTTCTTCATCACGCTGCTGGGCGCTCAGAATCTCGGTGACGAGCTGCTCACCCACCTGGCCTGCGAGGTTCTTGAGCAATTCCTCGGCGATGACCTTCTGCTTGTCAACGGCCAGTCGGAACCCAAAACCGAATTCCGCTGCGTCTTCGAACAACGAGTTCGACCACGTCGGGCCGCGACCGTTCTGGTCCACGGTGTACGGGGTCGTGGGCAGGTTTCCGCCGTAAATGGAGGAGCAACCCGTGGCGTTGGCGATGAGGGCTCGGTCCCCAAAGAGCTGGGAAACCAACTTCACATAGGGAGTCTCTCCGCAACCGGCGCAGGCACCGGAGTACTCGAACAACGGACGAAGGAACTGAGAGCCCTTCACGGTGCCCACCTTCAGCTTCGTTCGCTCCACATCCGGGATGTTAAGGAAGAACTCGTAGTTGTCGTGCTCTTGCTCTCGAATGGGCATCTGATCTGCCATGTTGATGGCCTTGAGGCTCGGGTTGGCCTTGTTCTTCGACGGACAGGCCTGAACGCAAAGCTGACAACCGGTACAATCCTCAGGGGCCACCTGGAGGGAGAACTTCATCCCTCTGAAATCGGGAGCCTTGTAATCCACCGACTTGAAAGTCTCTGGAGCATTATCCAGCTCGGAGACGTCGTAGACTTTGGCTCGAATGGCAGCGTGGGGGCAAACGAGAACGCACTTGTTGCACTGAATGCACGTGCTGGGATCCCACACAGGAACGCTCAACGCCACGTTTCTCTTCTCCCACTGGGTGGTTCCTGTAGGCCAGGTTCCGTCCGGAGTGAACTTGCTCACGGGCATCAAGTCGCCATCTTGAGCCATCATCATGGCAGTGACTTCCTTGACGAACTCGGGAGCTTCGTCGGGCACCACGGGAGGCCGAACGGTGCTCGACGTTGCTTCACCAGGCACTTTCATCTGGTGCAGATTGGCCAAGGTGGAGTCCACCGCTACGAAGTTTCGTCGAACGACCTCTTCGCCCTTCTTGCCGTAGGTCTTCTGAATCGAATCTTTGATTTTGGCGATGGCTTCGTCCCTCGGGAGGACACCGGAAATAGCGAAGAAACACGTCTGCATGATGGTGTTCGTGCGCTGCCCCATTCCCGTCTCACCGGCAACCTTGTAAGCATCGATGGTGTAGACCTTGAGGTCCTTCTCGATGATGGCCGTCTGCACTTCCCGCGGGAGGTTTTCCCACACGTCCTCGGGGGCAAACGGGGCGTTGAGGAGGAAGGTGGCTCCCTTCTCCGCATACTTCAAAACATCGTACTTCTCGAGAAACACGAACTGGTGGCATCCCACAAAGGAAGCCTTGCGAATGAGGTATGTCGAGCGAATCGGTGCCACTCCAAAACGCACATGGGAGATGGTGATGGCTCCGGATTTCTTGGAGTCATACACGAAGTAACCCTGTGCGTAGTTGTCAGTACCGGTGCCGATGATCTTGATCGTGTTCTTGTTGGCACCCACGGTTCCATCGGCACCCAGACCAAAGAACACGGCTCGGTGGACGGTGGAAGGCTCGATGTCGAAGTTGGCATCATAGCTCAAGGACGTGTGGGTTACATCGTCTTCGATTCCCACGGTGAAGTGGTTCTTCATGACGTCCTTGGACAACTCGTCGAACACCGCCTTGCTGATCGCGGGGTTGAATTCCTTGCTGGAGAGGCCGTAGCGGCCACCGATCACCCGAGGGGGCTCGGCAAAGGGAGAATTCCCTTCGGCTTCGGCTTCACGCAGGGAGGTCACAACATCCAGGTACATCGGATCGCCGAGGGAACCCGGCTCTTTGGTCCGGTCGAGAACGGCGATGCTCTTCACAGTCTCGGGGAAAACGCTGAGGAAGTGCTTCATGGACCAGGGGCGGTACAGTCGCACTTTGACGATTCCGACTTTCTCCCCCTTCTTCAGGAAGTAGTCCACGGTCTCGTGGGCGGTTTCGGCGCCGGAGCCCATGAGAATGATCACGCGCTCGGCGTCTGGCGCTCCCACGTATTCAAAGAGGCGGTAGGAGCGGCCGGTGATCCGGGCGAACCGGTCCATCTGCTCCTGGACGATGCC
>CALFHQ010000492.1 GCA_937876385.1 uncultured Pseudomonadota bacterium | reverse complement strand
GGGTCGTACTCCTGAGGCTCGAGAACCTTGAACACGGTTCCGTCGCTATCAACGAGGAAGGAGTTCTCGTCCACCAGGATGGCCGCGGCTTTGTGCTCGACCACGGAGATTTCAATTCGATTGGGGAACTCCCTTTCGACCTTCACCCGCTGAATCCAGGGGTGCTGGGCGATGCGTGCTTCGACAGAGGCGACGTCGATTTGGAGGAGGTTGGTTTTGGGAGCCAGGCTGGCCACCATTTCAATCTCTTCGTCGCTGATTCGTTCGTTGCCGTGGACCACCACTTGCTTGAGGCCGAGGTACGGGGAGGAGAGGACTTCCAGGTACAGCCTGTATCCACCGAGGGTTGCGCCGGCCACTAGAACGGCGACCAGCACCAGAGGAAGAACCTGCGCAACATGGGACCACAGCCCGGTCCAATTCCTGGGTTCCTGCCGTTTGACTCGGGCCAGCTTCCGGCGACGCCGAGTGGCCTCTTTGGCAGAACTTGACGTGGTGGATGCGGGCATGATGACGCAAGAATTTGCGGACTTCCCTTTGACTTTCAAGATCCGTTTGGTACGGCTCATAGCATCCCCCCGATTTGCTCAAGAATGGCGTCTGCAGCTTCCGGTCGGCCCAGTTTCCGGGCTGCAACGGCCATGCGCCCCAGGCGTCCTCTGTCCCTCACCAGCCGCTCCACCGTCTTCTCCAACTTCTCTTCCTGAAATCCGGCCTGAATAAACACTTCGGCTGCACCCACTCGGGCCATTTCTCGTGCATTCCACTCCTGGTGATTGTCCGTGGCATAGGGAAAGGGGACCAGGATGGCGGGGACGCCGGCAACGGTGAGTTCGGCTACCGTGGTAGCTCCCGCTCGGCCGATGACCAGATGGCATGTGGAGAGGCGTGCTCCCATGTCATCGATGTACTCCACGACGTTGACACGGGGATGATCACCGTAGACTTTCAACGCCTCATCTCGCCGACCCTTGCCGGTTTGATGGACAATTCGAAGGTCCTCGTGCCGGTCCACCAGTGTCTTCAGCACTCGAGCCACGGATTCATTCAAGAAGAGGGCACCCTGGGAGCCGCCGAGCACGAGAATCTCGAATCCTTCTGCAAAGTTCACCGAATCCCGGGCGGTTCGCGCAGCCAACACTTCCTGGCGCACCGGGTTTCCGGTGACT
>CALFHQ010000491.1 GCA_937876385.1 uncultured Pseudomonadota bacterium | reverse complement strand
AACTCGTCGGCTCCCACCTTCGAAATGGAAAACTTCGAAGAGATCGGAATGAACGACGAGCGGGCCGACGAAAAGACCCCCCTGGTCCCCCTCGATTTCGACGAGTTGGAAGAGGAGATCACGTCCGATCGAGCCGCCGTTCCCACCGAGTGGCGCCTGAAAACCCCCTCTGGTCTGACCTTCAAGTTCACCGACCCCGAAGCACTCTTTGGATGGAAGAAGAAGCTGGCAACTTACCGCCAATTGGAAGTGTCCCCGGACGGAGAACGGTGGGTTGATTTCTCACAGTTCATCGAGAGCTATGAAGAGATGGGGGACGCCATGAAGGCGTTCCTGGTCTCAGAAGGGGACGACGAGGGAGTCCGAAGGCTGGACGAAGAAAAGAACAGCAAGCCAACATCACAATCCGCTGAATCGGTCTCCAGTTCGGGTGATTCCAACAACGGACCGTTCCCACCTGAGCCCTCGGGGCCCCAGGCCATTCCGCCCACGGATGACGACATGAGCCCAGGCTCGGTGTCCACAACCGCTCAATTCACGTTCAAGACGATGGAAGAAAAGAGCAGCGGTTTCGGAAAGTACTTCCTCCTCGCCGTGCTGGGGCTGGCCATTGGAGCAGGGGCAGTCTACGTCATGATCACATACATGTAGGCTGAGTCGACGCTTCTATTCCCAATCATGCAGTTGGATTTCTACCAGTCCGGGGTGACTGCCCCATCATAGTCTGGATACACCGGCAAGCCGACCTGGGTGATCGTCTTGGAGGGGTTGGAGTTCACAGCCCAAACCTTGGCTGGACGGTCGAACGTCCGTCCGTCCGGGAGGACGGCGTGGATGACAATCTGCCCCGGCTGGGCGTTGACCACGAAGAACACACCCTGCCCCTTCGTTTCAGTGAGGGCCATGTTGGGAATAGGGAGATCGTCAGCCAGATAGCCGATGTCACCGTTTGGCTGACCGTTCGTTGTGGCGGTGATAACAACCCCCGGGACGGTCTTCTCGTCTACCAGATTGTACACAGTTCCCTGAAGGAACCCGAGGTTGTTGTTTTGCCCCACGATGACCAGCGGGCTGTCGAACAGGAGCCCGTCAAACATCCGGATCTTGTTGACCTGAACGAACCCTCCAAAGCGCTTGTCGAAGCTGCGGAACAGCGGCCCGCCCTCCTCCGAATACTGGAAGTAACCATCGAATCCAGGGTCGTCGATTTTCAACTGGAAGCCGTAGGTGCCGTCTTCCCCAGTGATCCCCTCATGAAACACGTCGTCACACAGATCCCGAAACTCAATTCGGATTCCCACCATGGGCTCTCCCTTCACCGGGTGCTCCGTGGTGTTCTTGTACAACTGTGCTCCCACAAAGAGCCAATGGTAGTCCTTGCTCACCTCGTCCGGTTTGCAGAGGGTGCTCCAGTCTTCTGTGCCATAATTGATGTAGGTGTCCGACTCCCCCTGGGCGGTGTCTTCCGGAAGGAAAGAGCCCAGATCTTCTTCTTCCACTGTCTGTGCGGAACAGGCTGCGAGGGTGGCACAAATGCACACCGTCACGAGCCAGAGACCTGGACGCATCACTCCACCTCAAATGGTCGTTTTCAGTCGGTTCCGTAGAACGCCTGGTGAATGCCATAGCGAGTCAGTTCGGATTGGATGTTCAGACACTCCATCTGAATCTCTTCGGCGGTCTCGACGCCGCTATCGGTGATGTATCGCTTGACCCATTCTCCGCGACACTCTTCAAAGGGCTCGCTCCAGATCATGAGGTTCTTCCCTTCGTAGTTTACCGGACGCCAGGGGGCTGTCTCCCGTTGCCATTTCTGGGATGGACAAAGCTTGATGCTCTCGGTTACGACCACCAGGGGGATCTCAATCCGAGCACTCAACTGGGCAGCGATGGCACTTCCCACCTTGTTGACGAAATTGCCCGTTGAGAGCACCGCGTCAGTCCCCACCAGACAAACCTGACAATCCCGAATGGCGACGTGCATGGCCGAATCGGGGTAAAGGGTTACCCGAATTCCTTCCCTGGCCAGGGATTCCGCCTGGCGGGTTCCTTCTCCACCGGGGGAGGATTCCATGACGTGCACTTCCACGTCGGGGCCCAGCCGCTTGATGGTTTCGAAGACGGAAGCCGACCAGGACAGGGTGAAGATGCGCTGAGCTCCCTGCTTGCGTATCCAGCGGGCGGCGCTGTCGGCAGCCTGCGCTTTTTGCTGTCGAAATCCCATTCCCAGGGAGAAGAGCCGGTCGGAGAGATCGGCTCCGTCGTGTCGATGGTATTCCAGAACGGCCTGGGCGGCCCCATTTCGAATGGCTTCCATCCCACCACGAAGGTTGGCGATCTCCAGGGCATCTTCCAGGAAGGAGTTCTGCGCTACGTCAGGGTGGAATCGTTGCAGAAGTTGCGAGATTCCAAGACAGTACACCCCTTTCGCTGCCAACCCCAGTGCGCCGCTGGTACGATCCGAAGCGATCTCTTGCTTGAGTCGATCCATGGCCCCCTGGAAGGCTTCGGCCGTGGCCACCGCCCGGTAGGTGATCAGAAGATCGGGAACCGTCTCCATTTCGGACAGCTCCTCGGGATTCAGCCAGACATATTCTGTGTGTTCGAAGTTCAACTCCAGCTCGGGACTGGCCACGTGGAACATGAACGGGTGCACCATGAACCGGATTCCCAGCTCCTCGTCCTCCACCGGACAAACCTCTCCGATAGACAGGAGAACGGCTTTGTCGGTCAATCCAGTTTCTTCGGCGATTTCCTGGCGGGCCTGCTCACGGGGAGTTCGTCCCCCCTCGATGGTACCGCTGATGCCGGCGAAGCGCCCACGATACGTGGAAACTTCCTCGCTGCGCCGAAACACCGCAATTTTGCCCCCGAATTCCAGGAACGCTGTAACTACCTGGCGCTCTTCCATGGCTTTTCTCCCAACTAATATCTCAGTTCGCTATAGGGTCTTTGAGAACCAAACCACCGGTAGAGTCCCAAGCGCGGCTCCCCGGTTCCCCCACGATAATCGACCATAGCATAGGTGAATCGGGTGTGCACGCCCAGATCAGACAGGTTCAGGTTGATGAGTTTGGTCCAGGTGCCGGTGTTGACATACATCGCACCCCGTTTTCCATATCGCCGAATTCGTGCCTGGTGGGAGTGCCCCATGATCACCCCGGTGAGGGAGGGGTTGTTGTCCATGAGAGCAAAGGCAAACTCTTCGAGATCCGGAGTCACGACCGCCTCTTCACGAAGGATTCTAAAGGTCTCACGAAAGGATGCTGCCCGTTGCCGAGCTTCGATGAAGCGGGTCTTGGTGAAATAGTACGCGGCTCTCAAACCGGCCGGAATGGCCACCTGGCTGTCGCTCACGACCGCCAACCAATAGTAGCGCCCGAAGGGGTGAACGAGGTTGATGTAGGGTCTCTGATTCTTGATGGGAAGCAGCACTTTCAGGAGAAAAATACTTCCCCAGGGAAGATTGAGCACCGGCTCGGCGAATCCCCGAGTCATAAAGAGTCGCTTTAGATCCACACGATTCAGCGCTTCAAATTGGTTCCCGTGGGTGACCCGAATGCCACCGGGGAGATCGTAGAAAGGGGAGAAGACCCGAAACTCGATCAGTCGGGTGTGGTCCGGGCCGGCGATTACCGAGCGAATCAGCTCCTGCACGGACAAGAAAGCGATCTCCAGGTCGTGGTTTCCCATGATGTAGGTGATGGACTTCCCGGGACGGCGAATGAACTGGCGCAGGGCCTGCACCACCAGAGGATGCCCATCCAGGCACCGGCCGACCTTCTGTACCGCAATGGCGTTTGTGATTCGGTCGGGGAAGGTGCCGTTGATATCCACCTTCAAGGGGTCGAGAATGTCCCCATTGAGAATCAACTCCACAGGCATATCGAAATATTCGCCGGTGCTGTAGAACTCCAGAAATTCGGCCAGTTCCTCGTCATAGTGGAAGTCCTCGTAAGGACTGAAGCTCCCTGAGGGGGTTCCACCGGAGATGTGCAGATCACTGATGACAAGCTTTAACATGGGTTGGCCGAATCGGGCCCTCCTTTACAGATGCGCCAGGGTCGTCTTGACATCCTGGGCAGCCGGGTCGTCTGGACCGGCCAGTTCCAAAAAGGTCTTGTAGCTGTCCCGAGCTCGCTTGGTCTGTCTCAGCTCCTTGAAGATGTCGCCCAGGTGGCGATAGGCATCCGGGAATTTCGTTCGATCCTCGGCGATGCACTTGAGGAAATTCTCCTTCGCCTGCTGCCGCTTGTTGGAGTAAAGATCCATCTTGCCCAGGAAGAAGTAGGCGTGGGCCACTTCGTACTTGGATGAGATCATCTCCTTGTAATACTTGCGAGCCTGGTCATAGCGGTTGGATCGGTACAGCGCATCTGCGTACTTCAGCAGGATGTCCTTTCGGTCCAATTGGAGAGACGTAGCCTTGTTGAGGTCACGCAGGGCATCGTCGTAGCGGCCTCGGTTGAAGTGAATCTGGCCTCGGTTGAAATACACATCGGCGTTCTTCTCGGTTCGAAGAATGGCGGGGTTGTTCTCATATTCCCGGATGATGAAGGTGTAGAACTGCAACGCCCTATTCTGCTTCTCGGCCTGCTCTTTGGGGGTCAGCGCCTCGGATCGTGCAAACAGAACGTTGGCGTAACGAACCATGTACTCGAGCTTCTTAGAGTCCAACTCAACTGCCCGCTCAAAGGAACTCTCGGCACACTCTTCGTCTTGAAGCTGAATGCAGCACAATCCGATGAGATAGTGGACTCGGGCTTCCTTGCTGTTGGCCCGGCGAGCTGCCTCGAAGTACTGTTTGGCGTTGAAGAAGTCCTGCTTTTGATAGTAGATGTCTGCCAGGAACATAGCCGAATCGAAGTCGGTGGGGTTGTCTTTCAAGATCTCCTTGAAGACGTCCACGGCATCCTGCACTCGACCGGTGGCCCGCAAAGCCTTCCCGTAGTCCTGCCGAATCTCCGGAGTAATGAGTCCTCGTTCGTCCAGCAACTCAAAGTGTTCAAGAGCCTTCTTGTAGTTCCCCTGCTGAACGAGGTAGGTGGCCACCTTTCTACGAATGGCATCATCCCCCGTCTCCTCCAACAGTTTGGTGTAGGCGGAGACAGCGCCGGTTGCGTCGCCGTCCTGCTCGCAAATATCGGCGAGGCGGCGCTGAACATCCATATTCTCGGGTGCGTACTTCTCGGCAATCTTGAGGATCCGTTTGGCATCCTGGAACGACTTCTGTTCCCGATACAACTCGGCCAGCGTCATAGCAGCATCAAAATTGGACGGCTGCACGATGAGCGCCCGTTCGAGCTTCGCAATGGCAGTTTCCGAACGCCCGGAGGCTACATACAATCTGGCCAGAACGACCAACAACGGCACGTTGTCCGGATGAAGCTTGAGTCCCTCACTGGCCTTGGCCAGGGCCAGATTCAGCATATCGAGTTTCTCACTCGTCGTGGCCAACGTGACATAGTAGCCCGCCGAGGAGCAGCTCTTCTCGCACAAAGCGATGGTGACCTGAGCCTGATCGAAGTTCCCTTCCTCGATGTACAGATCTGCCAACCGGACGACAAGCATCTCCGGCACCTTGACCTCGTCCATGTGGTTGGCGTAAGTGGTCTTCATCTCCTGGAGCACCTTGATGAGTTCCGCCTTCTTGTGGGGCGTATCCAGCAAGCGAGCCAGCAGGGTGTATGTCTGCATCTGGAGGGCGAGGTCGTTCTTCCCACGCGCCAACTCCAGAACCTCTTTGGCCACGTCGACCGCCTCATCCACTCGATTTCCTCTGGCAAGAAGTTCAGCAAGAAGGAAACGGGCCTTCATGAGTTCCGGGTAGTTGGTCTTCAGTTGGGTGAGAGTCGCAACCGCCTTCTCCAGGTACTGCATGGCGCTCTCCCGAGTGTTCCGGGAGTCTCCTTTCTGCCCTTCGTTGCGCTGCTGTTCGGACTTCTCAAACAGCTCCGTGGCTCGAGCCATGTCAAGCTCCGCCAACAGGAGCGTCGGATACAACTCGCCGGGGCTGTCAGCCAGCAACTCCGAAATAATCCCTCGGGCTTCTTCAAACCGGCCAGTCTTGACGAGGAACCATGCCCGCAGGAGGTTGTCCTCTCGCAACACCTCGGGAGGGAGAAGTTTCTTCTCGGTGAGGGTCGCAATCTTCTTGTTTCTGATCTCGATATACTCGTCAAAGCGCTTGTCTCCGTCTTTCCAATCTCCGACGGCTCCAAACTCCATGGCCTCGATCTTCAGCTTGAACACCTCTCCACTGTGCTTGTCTCGCAGCTTCTCATAGAGCTGCTGAGCGGTCCCGTTGTCCCCGAACTTCACAGCGGTGAATTCTGTGGGGAAGAGGAAGCGGAACCAGGCCAGTTGCCACAGCATCTTCTGTTCCCCTTCTCCCTGGAAGGCCTTGTTGCGCTCGATCTCCTTGAGAAGAATCGACACCTGATCGATGTACTGAGCCGGCGAATCGTGCCGCCGAGGAAGGACCTTCGGGGCATCGCTTTCCTGGGTTCTCTTCTGAAGTTGTCTCTCCTGCCCCGGTTGTTTTTGATCCGGTTTTCCCAGGAAACTGTCCAGGAAACCCAGTTGCCACGCTCCAACGCCGGCGCCAATGAGAAGCACCAACACAACCACCAAACCCTTCCCCCCCTTCTTCTGGGGACGACGGCGGGCAGCACGATCCGCTTTGGGACCTGCGGACTCTGGCCTGGGAACTCCCGCGTCCTCGGTACTCAAGGCAGGAATCTCCTCCACCCCATCCGTACCGTCCATGTCCAGGTCGAAGATATCGTCTCCCCCGCCCCCGGACGTGACGCCACTTTGGGAATCTTCCCCTCCCAGATCTCCCAGATCGTCCAGGCTCAACTCCTCCATATTGAAGGAATCGGGGGCGTCGGGGCTTTCAAAATCGTCTCCCCCTCCCATAGAGGGCGAGTCCACGAGGAAGACCTCCTCGCTCTGCTCTTCTTCGGAGACATCCTCCAGCAGTGTCGCAAAATCGATATCGTCCAGGGTGGGTCCCCCACCAACCGAGCTATCTGTGGTGGGTTCGCTGGGAGGCTCCGGGGCCGGCTCTTCCCCCAGATCAAAGGGGTCTGAGAGGTCTTGTCCCTCTTCCAGATTGAACCCGTCAATTCCAGAGCTCTCCGCTTCGGAGCGCACCGTCTCCCGCTCAAAGGGCTGAAGCTCCTCTGCTTCCAGCGTGTCGAATCCGCCGCCATCAACCTCATTGAGATCTTCACTGGAGAAGACGCCGCTGGGTTCATTTAGATCGAATCCAGAATCCTGCCCCCCCTCCAATTCGGAATCTGCGGCATTCATGGCTGCATCGATGTCATCGGGTCGTTCGTTGTCTGGACTTAACGTCAACGAGTCGTTCATGTCGAAGTCGAATCCAGGCACTTCGTCCAAAGATTCCTCCGAGAGTCCCTTCTCAAGCTCGTCTGGTTCAAGGCCACCGTCCAAATCCTGAACATCCGACTGGAGCGGCGCTGGGGCTTCTTTGGGGTCCTCCACGAGCACCTTGTCCTTCTTTGGAGCCCCACTCCACACATCGTCCATGGGAGAATCTGAAGGCCCACCCACCTGATGGTAGGTTCCAGCACCGGACATGGGACCCTTCTCCTTA
>CALFHQ010000490.1 GCA_937876385.1 uncultured Pseudomonadota bacterium | reverse complement strand
ACCCCGAGATTGCTGTGGAAGCCGGCGAAGCGAACTACTACCGCACCATGGAAGTGGAAATTCTCGACCTCATCAACGCCGAGCGAAAGGCCCACGGCCTTGAGCCTGTGCGAGGGGAAGCTCGTCTTGCTGCCTGTGCCAGACAGCACTCCCGGGAGATGCACCAGCTTGACTACTTCGACCACGAATCACCCACCGACCAATACAGAACCCTTCCGGACCGGGTCAAGCGCGCCGGTGTAGCGAACTACGGTTGGGCCGGAGAGAACATCGCCATGTCGTCTCGTCCCACCGCCTCCAACTTCGTGGAAATGTGGATGCAGAGTCCAGGTCACCGGGCAAACATCTTGCGACCCGAGTACAAGTTCAGCGGCATCGGAGTCTTCGGTGACGGTGAGCGGGTCTTCGCAACCCAGGTATTTACTTCCAATCAGTAGATGATGACTCCCCCTTTACACCCCTCGTTTCTCCCCCCAGATCGTCTTGTGAATCTGAATATGAAGCCTGATGTCCAGGGGAGACGCCAATACCCAGTCGGCCAGATCCTTTGGGTCCACGTCCCCAAAAGCGGGGGAGAAGAGAAGGTGACTCTCCGGGATGGCGAGGGAGTGCTCTTTGATGAACGCTTCCGACCAGCGGAAGTCCTCCTTCGAGGTGATGACGAACTTCAGTTGGTCCTTTGCGTTGAGAGCCGAGAGGTTGTCCAGCAGGAAGACGCCGCCGGATTTGGCCCCCGGGGTCTTGATATCGACGACTTTGGTTGCCGCCTTGGGTACTTCACTCAGGGGGAGGCTTCCGTTGGTCTCAAGATGGACGTCGATGCTCTCCCCAACGCAACGCTCCATGAGCTGGAGGGCGGGCTCCTTCTGCAGCATGGGCTCGCCGCCGGTGAGGAGCATTCGACCAAAGCCCTGTCGAGCAATCTCTTCAATGAGACTTTCGATGGTTCTTGGCACACCCGACTCCGAGGTAGCGTATCGGGTGTCGCAGTATCGGCAATGAAGATTGCAACCAGCCAGGCGAACCAAGGTTGCTTTCAGACCCACCGCAAGGGATTCACCCATGAGGCAGGGGTAGACTTCGTTGACTTGACATTCCATGTTCAAAACCCCTCTCAATGGTGTACAGTCTACCCGTCGTTGACACAAGCGCAAGAGGCATGGATATGGCGAGGACATCCGTCTGTACCTGGTTGCTGTTCTTTTTTCTTCTGGGGTTCTCAACGACCCTGCAGGCACAGTCTCCCGGAGGCGTTCCTCCAGTAGCCGGTGCCCCCGATACCCAGATGGGAATGGACGCCCGGTTGGGATACGGAATGCTGGGCGAGGACCACTTCCTGACCATAGCGCCAGGGTTCTCCTTTGGGTTCGGGAAGATCAAGTTCGGCATCCAGGCGCCGCTGAGAATCCGTCTCATCGACAACAAACCAAAGCAGAATTCGTGGGTTCGGGAAGAAGATTGGGACGAACCCTCGGACTGGACCCGCATCCTTCGATTCTTCCAGTATGGCGAGCCTCGAGACGTCTTCTACCTGCGTCTGGGGGAACTGGTGGCGTCCTCCATTGGCCACGGAACCATCATCCATCGCTACTACAACACATTGGAACTGGACCACTACCATACCGGCCTGTCCACCAAACTGAACCTCGAAGACGGAGGGGTGGAGTTTCTCACCAACGACGTCCTCAGTTGGAACATGGTGGGACTTCGAGGCTACATCTATCCCTTCAAACTGCTCATGGACAACCCCCACTGGCTCCTCAAGCGCCTCGCCGTCGGGACCACCTTCGCCAGCGACTTTATCGCACCGT
>CALFHQ010000489.1 GCA_937876385.1 uncultured Pseudomonadota bacterium | reverse complement strand
CTCCGCCACCATGTGCGCCGACTTCCTTGCCTCCAGGGCGCTCACTGCCCGAGCTGACCTTGTTGATTGTGGATCAACAAGTTCCTGCTTAGAACCCCGTGGGGTGTTCGCACAAGCCCCCCTTCCCCTGGCACTGTTTTCCCTTGTCTGAGGGGAGTCGTGGGATATAGTTGAAGCCTGTCCACAGATAATGGAGGGCGTCATGAGGAAATACACCATCGGTTTGTGTCTCGTTGTCATCGCAATGCTCGCTGGGGCCGTGGGCTCCCAGTTGGCAGCGGGGAAACCGGCAGGCAAGAAGGGCGCTGCTTCCAAAGCCCGCAAAATGGTTTTCAAGCGGGTGACTGAGCCCAACGAAAAGGCCTTTACAGTGCTGGTGCCGGAAGGGTGGAAGGTCAAGGGCGGGGTTTTTCGGCTGGACCCGACGGCTTCCGGCGGCCCCGGAAACGCTGTAGCAGCGAAAGTGGACATGACCCTCCAGGCCGATGACGAAGGGACTATCCAGATTCGCTTTCTCCCGGACTATGTTTACTTCGATATGTCCAACTCTCCGGCGGGCCAGATGGGACTGTTTCCCGTGGGCAGTATCTACCAGGGGATGCCGGTTTATCCAAAGATGAATGCGGCCAGCTTCGTCAGAAACCTGGTCTACCCTTACGTCCATGGAAATGGCCGCCAACTCCAGGGCATTGTGGACAATCGGGCCCTCCCGAAACTCGCCGAAGCCTTCAGGGCTCGGGTGCTTTCATGGGGGCTGGGGTTGGATTTTCGGTACGATGCGACCCTCGCTACTTATCACACGACGGTTGGTGGGAAGGAGGTCCAGGAGCAGGTCCTCACCGTGGTGGAGGATTGGGGGGCGCTGGGTGCCGGCACGTGGGGCAACAAGGCCACCATTCTCGTGAGAGCGCCGGCTCACCGTATCAAGGAGTTGGCCCCGGTGTTCGCTACCATTGTAGCATCCGTGGAGATGAGTCAGAGCTGGGTCACAGGGGAGCTGCGAGGGCAACAGGAGCGCGGGCGGATCGCCATCGAAACTCAGAAGAAGGTACTGGAAATCGGCCGCCAGATTGCCCAGCACCATGCGGATACGAACGCCGACATCAACCACGAGATGTTCTTGAACCTCACCGGGCAAGAAGACTATGTCAATCCCCACACCAAGAAAGTAGAACGGGGTACCAACGCATGGAACCGGCGATGGGAATCGGGGGATGGAACGGTTATCTACACCGACGACGTCACCTACAATCCAAACCGTGACAAGACCCTGAAGCGGGACGATTTCAAACGCAGCAAAGCAAAGAAGAGGAAATAGACCCTTATGAATGACAAAGAACGCACTTCGACACCTGAACGCCCGGAAGTTCTCGCCCCCGGTGGGAGCATGGAGGCCGTCGTCGCGGCCATGGAGAACGGGGCGGACGCTGTCTACGTCGGGGTGGGGAGTCTCAATGCCCGTCGCCGTGCCTCGAACCTGTCCCTGGACGAACTGCCGGGTGCGGTGAACTACGTCCATCAACATCAGGGAAAGCTCTACGTTGCCTTGAACCTGCCGTTGCAGGAGTCCACCGTTGCCGAAGCCGTGGAGACCCTCGCACATGTCTGGATATCGGGGGCCGACGCCGTGATCCTTCGAGACCCGCTGCTCATGGAATGGTCCCGCACCCACTGTTCCGGCCTTGATGTGCACGCCAGTACCCAGGCCGGCGTCCACGACGTTCACTCCGCTGCCCGATTCCAGAAGCTGGGTTGTACTCGGGTGGTCCTGGCTCGGGAGTGCTCCCTCCATCAGATTGCCGAGATCCATCGTGCCCTCCCCGAGTTGGAGTTGGAGTCCTTCTTCTTTGGTGCCATGTGTTTTGGCGTCTCCGGGCAGTGCCTCCTGGGAGAGGCCGTGGGTGGACGCTCAGGGAACTACGGCGCTTGCCTGCAGGCGTGCCGTCTTCCGTACTTCACCGCCACCGGAGAACCTCTGGGGCATGTCCTCAGCATGAAGGATTTGGACTACTTTCGCCGCATCAAAGAGCTCGTACAAGCGGGAATCGTGTCCTTGAAAATCGAAGGGCGTCTGAAATCCCCGGCGTGGGTTGGAAGCGTCAGTCAGTGGGCCAAGACAGCCTCCAAACAGTGGGAACGAGGGGGGCTCTCGGCCTCTCAATACGAAACCTTCGACCGCGACGTGGGGATTTTGTTTTCTCGCCCACGCACCGACGCATTCCTGGACAATGTTCGGGATGCAGCGGCCCTCATCGACACGGGTGCGCCCGGTCACCGCGGCTTCTCCGTCCCCTTTGTCTCTCGTCTGCGTGGAAAGAACATCCTCGTCGAGTTTACCACCCCTGTACCGCTCTCGATTCGAGACGGCTTGATGCTCACTCGGCGGGGAAGCAAAGGGGAGATTCGCTCGGAGCCCTTCTCCATCCCACGATTCCTGGACCCTCGAGGCAAGGAACGAAAGGTCGTGGACGCTGGAGAAAGAGCCCGGGTGGAGATTCCAGGAGCGGCGGAAGTTGTCGAGATGGCCATTCATTCCTGCCAGGCTCTGCGGCAACGCTACGAGGGAAACAGCCTTTCCAGCGCCCGGCAGGCGTTGGGAAAGGAGCAGCGAGGAAAGATCCAATCAGTGAGTCTGGAGGGCACCACGCTCCGCCTCGCCGTCACCATGGGGCGTCATACCCACGAGTGCGTGCGGGAAGAAGTTTCCTGGGAGCCGGCCCGCACCCCGGGGGCAACCCTGGATGCTTGGCAGCGGCTGTTCCCGGATGCCGAGTTGGCAGTGCCCGAAGGAAGCTACGTCAACCCGAAAGTGTTGAAGAGAATCCGCCGTGAAGCCCTCGAAGAAGCGGGACTTGGGAGGGAGGCTCACCTGTTGGAGCTTCTCGAAGAGCTGAAGACTGTGGTGGCTTCACACCCACCGACATTCCTCCCCCCGGACCACAAGTTGGTGCGAGAAGGGGCCGCGGCTTTGTCCATGGTGGTTGGCTTGCCAGTCGGAGAGATTCGCAGTTCGGGGGGAGAC
>CALFHQ010000488.1 GCA_937876385.1 uncultured Pseudomonadota bacterium | reverse complement strand
TCGCCTGAGTTTTCCCCCAGTCCAGCCCTGACGAAGTTCTACATGGGGCCGGATGCGCGTCCCGTCGCCGGGGGTGAGCTTCCAGAGGGCACCTTCGTGGAGGTGGACAGGTTCTATGTGCATCCCAACTACGATCCCGCCACCACCCGAAACGACATTGCCATGATGCATCTGGCCCAGCCTGTGTTTGGCATTCAGGGCTATTCCCCCAACACCAAGAGTTTTGACGATTCCTTCCTGGGCGAGTCGATTTTGTATGTGGGATACGGTGTCATCGACGGCAACACGCAGGAGGGGGGCGGCATCAAGCGCTCTACGTCTCTTCGAGTGGTCTCCTACGACAACTCTTCTTACATCTCCATGGAGTTTGGAACCGGCGTCTGTTTCGGCGATTCCGGTGGCCCGGGGCTCATGGAGCTCAACGGACAGTGGCGGATCATGGGAGTGAACTCCACGGGTTGGGGGACCTCAGAGAATGCCTGTGGTGGTGGCTCCACGCACACTCGGGTGGACAACTACAGCGATTGGGTCTTTGACGTGATGGAGAACCAGAAGCCCGATTGCCACAAAGAACATGACCTGTGCAACTGTCCCCAGGCGTGCAACGAGAACGGCTCGTGCAACAATCTCCTTTGCCAGACCTGGGAGTGCAAGGACTTCTATCCCTGTTACATGGCATGCGGCGTGGGAGACTACAACTGCCAGGAAGGGTGTCTCTCTCGTGCAGCCCCGGAGGCCGTCCACTCCACCGAGGCCCTGTTGGATTGCATGCGAGCCAACTGCTTCACCGTGCCCGGGGAGACTCCAGAAGAAAACTGTCCTGAGAGCTATTGCAGCAACGAACTTTCTTCCTGTCTCCCGGCCGAAGCGCCTGGGGAAGGAAGCTGTAGAGACATTTTGGATTGCCGGGAGCTGTGTCCCGAAGGGGAGTCCAATTGCCCCCTGAACTGTTTCTCTGCCGGAACAGTGGAAGCCCGAGCCGCATGGGACGAGCTTTGGCGCTGTATGGACGAGGGGTGTCTTGATGAACCCCATCTGACCCTGGACTCCGAGGCCTGCGCCTGGCAGGAGTGTGCGGTCTCTCTGGTGACCTGTGCTGGAGTTGCCGATTGCAATCCAGCCGGTGGCGACTGCGATGCACAAGAGGCGTGCGCAGCTACCCCCATGGGACAGTTTGATTGTGTGAAGTCTTCAGGAGCCGCTGCCGGGGACTCTTGCGACCCGAGCAGTCTCTGGCCCGAGTGTGCAGACGGCCTGGGGTGTCTTATGGTGGATGGCGCCGGCCAGTGCGTGGAGCGCTGCTTTACTGATGCGCAGTGCGATGCGGGGGTTTGCGGTGGGGAGGCCATGGAGGATGGCTCGGGGGCTCGGTATTGCGTCTGTGACGACGCCGATGGAGACGGAGCGTGCGCCGCTGACGATTGTGATCCCAGTGACGGCTCGGTGTTTCCGGGGGCCGAGGAAGTGTGCGAAGACGGCGTTGACAACAACTGCAACGGCGAAGTGGATGAGGGGTGCTCTGTGGGAAAAGAGGAACAGGGAGCCTCCAGTTCCAACGGCTGCTCCGCTTCCCCGATCCATGCCGCAATGCCCTGGGGCTTGCTCCTCCTGCTGGCTTCGCTCTCCCTTGCGATGATTGCCCGAAGGCGTAGCTGCTAAGCGCCCTGTTCCAGTCTCGTTCGCATCATGGAACAGAAACTTCAACTGCAGTAGACGGTGTAGTCGATGTCCGGGAAGAGGAGGTCGTGTTCCTCCAACTGGGTCAGCCAGGCGGTGTCGATTTTGTCGTTGACCAGCATCTCGTACAATCGAAGGAAGCGGCCAACGTGGTTTCTTATGCGCTGCTCGGCGTAGGGACGAGTCCTGGGATCCTGGATCTGGAAGGTCCAATCCGAGCTTTGGGCGAGGAGCACCTCTCTGGCACATTGGTTCAAGGCTCGGCAGCGGTCCCCGGAGGTCTCCGGGAAGAAGTCGGCCAGCTCGGTCATGCGGGTGGCTATTTCGTGAACATGGGGATAAGCCCAGTCGTTGGCATCGTTGGCCCATGAATCGAATTGTCCCCCTTCTCCCCAGGAGGATGCGGCGGGTTCGCTCTTCTGATTGGCTGGGTATCGATGAAGATACTCCATGGGAGTCACCAGGGTCAGGCGGCGCGTGTCATGGAAGATCCGACGAGCCAGGGAATCCAGAAAATCCGGTCCCTCGAACCACCAATGCCCAAACAACTCGGCATCAAACGGCACAGTGAACAGCGGAGGTCTCCTCATCTTCTCCGCCAGGGTGGGGAGCATGGACTCCCGACCCAAGACAAAGTCCGCTGCATGCTGCCTGGCTTTCTTCAAGGCCAGGTCCGGCTGGTACAGTGGTGCTGGCAGGGACTGGGAGCCTCGGGCGTGGTACTTGTAGCCGGTGAAACAGCGGGCGTCGTCAGGGGGGAGCAATTCTGAAACCGTCTCACAGGGAAGCTCGTAGCCGACGTCGCTGTGAAAATCTCGGTAGGCTCGGTGCCCGGAGTACCCTTCCTGTATGCTCCACACCCGGCGGCTCGCAACGGTATCTCGTCCAAAAGCGGCGACCCCCGCTGGAGTGTAGATGGGAGCGTACACGGCGAAAACAGGCTTCGGCTTTGCCAGGGTCACCCCGTGTGCGTCCAGGAAGAAGAAGCGAATCCCCTCCTCAGCCAGCACTTCGTCGAGCCCAGGATAATAGGCACACTCCGGGAGCCACATCCCTCTCGGTTTACGCCCCAGGGCCTTCTCGTGGCTCTGGATGCCCTGGCGGACTTGCGCCCGAATCGAGGGGGGGTGGCAGGCTACAAGGGGAAGCACAGCATGGGTAGCCGGGGCAGTAATGAGTTCCAGGAACCCCTCGGCTTCCAGGGTGGCGAGGGGAGCCAGGATGTCCCCGGACAGGTCGTCGTACAACTCCCGCATCTGGGAGAAGCGCTCCAAGTGGAACCGAGAGAGGGCCAGCAACTCAGGCTTGTCCCGGTTGCGGATGAGCTCACTTTCACCGAAAGAAACCAGATGGTCCAGGTGGCGTCGCATTCTCGCACGAAGAAGGCTGTCTTCCAGCATCGATATCAACGTGGGGCTGATGGACAGAGTGAATCGGAATTCGACCCCATCCTCCCGAAGGCGCATGAATCGTTGGATGAGGGGGAGGTACGACTCGACCACGGCCTCTTGAAGCCATCGCTCCTCGAGGAAGTCTTCAAACTCCATGTGCCGCACGAAGGGTAGGTGGGCGTGAAGGACAATGGCCAAGTAGCCCTCAGGTTCCGGGCGAGTCTTCTTCATCTCACTTCCCCCCTCGGTTGGGACGGTACCAGTTCACGTCCACGGCGATGGTCTCGAACTCTCCATCGAGGTCCACCGGTCTCAACCGGATCTGGTCGGGGCGGTCGTCGTAGGGGGAGTCCACCCAATCGGGGATGACGAATTCCGGTGATTCCGTCTCCTTGGGAGCGGGTTCGACGGTGATGACGTTGGAAGCCAGAACTGGGATGAAGGACCCTTCGTAGACCCCCCCCAGTTCCATCTGAAAGTTGCCGCCGTCCTCCGGAATTCCGAGGTGGTACCGTCCCATGGATTCCCGCAGCGGTTCTATCATCATCGATTTGCCATTGTGCCTTGCCCGGAGATGGGGGCTCCCACCGTGTCGCTTCATTCGGTTCACCGTTTGAGAATCAAACTCCCAGAAGCAGAAGAGCCAGCGAGGGGAACGAAACAACAGGACGACTCGAAGGTGATCGTATGAGGGTCGAAGTGAATCATGGAGGTCGAAGGGGCGATTGCGCCGAAACAACACAGCGACGAGTTTCTCACGACTGTATCCCTCGGCGTTCACCCCCAATCGGGCCACCTTCTCAGTGAGTTCTTCGTCGGAGAGCTTCTCCAGATCCGCCCTTTCCATCGGTTCCCCCAAATTGTCCCCAGTCCCGAGATCGGGATGGCGCCCCATGATGTTGCGAAAGTCTTCAGGCGAACTCAGCGCCCCGGAACCATCGCAACCCCGGACGATCACGATGCTAGGCCGAGTGGAACCGGAAATCAAGGGGGTCGAGATGCGTTGGCGAAGTACAGCAATGCTTGACACGGCGGGCCTTTATTGCAATGATCCTGGCACATTTGTGTGAGATTCGGAGGAACGATGCTAGAAACACTCACCCAGGGATTTCGCAACGCGCGAGCGCGCCTGAAGGGATATCGCCAGATCAACGAATCCAACATCGAAGAAGCCCTTGAGCAGATTCGAACCTCCCTCCTGGAAGCCGACGTGGAATATCACGTCACTCGCTCCTTTCTGGAGCGGGTCAAAGAGAAGGCCCTGGGGGAAATGGTCCTGACTAGAGCCGCCGGCAAGGGCAAGGACATCAAAGTCACCCCCGCCGACCACTTCATCAAGATCTGTCACGACGAGCTCGTTGCCCTGATGGGAGACGAGGATACGTCGATTCAGGAAGCTCGCACCCGAAAAGTTACCACCATCATGATGGTCGGGCTTCAGGGTTCGGGTAAGACGACTACGGCGGCCAAGCTCGCCAACAATTTCAAGAAAGCCGGGCGCAAACCCCTCCTCGTTGCTGCCGACGTCTATCGACCTGCGGCCGTGGAGCAGTTGGTCCTCCTGGGCGAACGGATCGGAATTCCAGTCTTCCACGATGCCGCCCTCTCTCCACCGGACCTGTGCAAGAAGGCCGTAGAGAAAGCGACGGCGGAGAAGCGGGACCTCGTGATCTTCGACACGGCCGGTCGACTGGCCCTCGATGAGCAGCTCATGCAGGAGCTTGAGAACATCGACAAGGTGGCCCAGGCGGACAACATCTTCCTGGTCGTGGATGCCATGATCGGGCAAGACGCAGTGAACACGGCAAAGGAATTCAATCGCCGTCTGGACCTCGATGGGGTCATCCTCACGAAGCTCGATGGAGATGCCAGAGGTGGTGCTGCCTTGTCCATCCGAACCGTCACCGGGAAACCCATCAAATGGGTCGGGATGGGGGAGAGCATGGACAAGCTCGAAGGGTTCCGTCCCGACGGGCTCGCCTCGAGAATCCTCGGGTTTGGTGACATCGTCGGTTTGATGCAGGACTTCGATGAGGTGGTGGACGCCGAGAAAGCAGAAGCGGAAGCCGAAAAAATCCTCAAAGGGGACTTCACCTTCATCCAGTTCCTGGATCAGATAAAGACCATCAAGAAGCTCGGGTCCCTGTCCGACGTCATGGAGAAGCTCCCCTTCTTCCCCGATGGGATGCCTGCGGGGGCCGATCTGGATGATTCGGCCCTGGTTCGAATCGAGGCCATCATCAACTCCATGACCCACAAAGAGCGGCTTCAACCAAAGCTTCTCAACGACAGTCGGGTCAAGCGAATCGCCAAGGGTGCCGGTCGTGGCGTGAACGAGGTCAAGGATCTCATTCAGCGATTCGATGGAATGCGACAGATTATGACCCAGGTTGGGAAATCTCCGGGACTATTGGGACGCATCCCGGGGTTTAAGCAACTGGCCCAGGCCAAGGCGATGAAGAACGCCGACATGAACGATATTCTTCCGATGATTCCTGACGAGAACATGCCCGAGAGCCCGACCCAGAAGCGCAATCGGCAGGCCATCATCAAGCAGCGTCGCAAGAACGCCAAACTGGCCCAGAAGCAACGAAAGAAGAACCAAAAAAGGAAAAAGAAATGAGAGAACTCCTCACCACGGCCCTCGCCCTCCTTCTCCTGGTGTCGTTCGGCGCCCAGGCGCAGGCCGACCCCGCCCGCGAACAGCTCAAATCGAGCTACACCTCCACCACCGAGACGAGAAACGACCGACGAGCCAAGCTGCTCAAAATCCTTCGGCAGAAGGACTTCCCCACCGAAGAGCAGATTCGAGCCGTGGGGTCCGACGTGGATT
>CALFHQ010000487.1 GCA_937876385.1 uncultured Pseudomonadota bacterium | reverse complement strand
CTTTGGATCACCTCCCGGAGCTACAAGAGTTTCTGCAGGATTCGGCCACTCGGCAAGAAGCCCTTCGATACCAACTGAAGCTCAAGAGCGACTTGATTGTGGAAGCTCACGGGTGCCGTCTGGTCGCCCACCGGGGTTCTTCGGCGGGGCTTGTGGTGATGCACGACATCTCGGCTCTGGTTCGCTTAGAAGCGGTCCGAAGGGACTTTGTGGCCAACGTTTCCCACGAGTTAAAGACTCCCGTGGCCATTATCCAGGGCTTTGTGGAGACGCTGGAGGATGGGGCCTATCGGGAAGAGGAACTGGCGAGACGGTTCCTGGGGATGATCGAACGGCAGACCCGGCGGCTCAAGAGCATCATTGAGGATTTGCTGAGTCTCTCGAGAATCGAACTGGAGAGTGACGGCGGCACACTGGCCACGGAGCGATGGCCGTTGAAGGACGTAGTGGACGGAGCGATTCAGGCGTGCCAGACGTTGGCCGCCGACCGTGGCACAAAGCTCCTGGTGAACATCCATGAGGAGATCGTTGCGGAGGTGAATGCCCCCCTTCTAGAGCAGGCGCTCATCAACCTTCTGGACAACGCCATCAAGTACAGCCCGACGAAGTCTACTGTACAGGTAGTCGCACACCGTGAGGGCGGGTGGGTTTCGTTGGAAGTGAAGGATGAAGGGCCGGGGATTGCTCCAGAGCACCTGCCTCGTCTGTTTGAGCGGTTCTATCGGGTGGACAAGGCTCGAAGTCGAAAGGTGGGTGGAACGGGGCTGGGACTGGCCATTGTGAAGCACATCGCCCAGACCCACGGGGGGAGCGCTGAAGTCACCAGTCATGTGGGTTCTGGAAGTGTATTTCGTCTGAAGCTTCCAGTCAGTCGGCCTTCAGCTTTGGGCGGGGGACTTGCTGATTCGTCTCGGGAAACAGAACCTGGAAACGGCGAATTCGGGTAAACCGTGGCGTTTTTTCTCCGCAGTTGCTAATCTCTTGTGAGTATTGACGCTCGAATCAACGGAATCGGTGTTTTCATGTCAACCTCGGGGACAGTTGCCTCTCAACCTCTTCGAACCGCTGGACTGGGTATTTGGATCCAGTTGAGGTGGGTTGTCTTGACACTGGCGCTGGTACTTTCCGGTTGCCCCAGTTCACCCAGGATCCCTGTTGTTCTGGATGCTCTCGAACAACGGTCGGGCGACGGCGCCGGGGACCTTGATGTGGTGCTTGACGAAGCAGACACCGACAACCTGGATGGAGATACTCTCGTAGACGCTGACGGTATTTTCCCTGACGCAGAACTGGACTCAGAGGATGCTGACTCTTCCCCGGGCTGGCCGGTGGAGTTGGCTCAGTGCGATCGCAAGTATGTGAACGAGCCGCTGTCCTGGACAAAGAGGCCTTCCTCGAGTTTGCAGTGCTATTACCCCAACGAGTTCCACGGGATTCCGGCGGAGAGTTATACGGGGTGCTTGCCTTGGGAAGTTTGCGACAAGGGGCACACTCAGCTTCCCGACGGTACGGTGGAAGTCAACGGCACCCTCGCCTGTTTCCGGGAATGTGACGGCAAGGAGTGCCCTGGGACGGGGGTCTGTGAGGAGATCACCATCGTGGACCCGCAAGATCAGTGGGAGCTTCCTGTGTGCCGGTACGAAGAGCCCATCGATGCCCCTCACTACCCTCTCTTTGGCAATCAGCCGGCAGAGGGGGGACTGGATTGTTGGACTGCCATTGCAGACCTTGAAGAGCCGACGTCCAATGTGCGAGTGGCGGTGGTGAATCGGACGTTGTTTGTTCTGGTTTGGGACTGGGCCATCACCGAAGAAGGTGGCGGGTGGTCTCGCAATGCGCTGTATTCCATGCCCTTGGAAG
>CALFHQ010000486.1 GCA_937876385.1 uncultured Pseudomonadota bacterium | reverse complement strand
ATTGGATAGCGGCGAGAGGCTTGATGGACGCCCTTCGAAAGAAAGGGGGGGATATCCCCGCACTTCGATGGTTGGAGTTGGCTGTTGAACAGACCTCTGGAGACTATGCGGCCCTTTTGGAGAAAGGCTCGGCGCTCGCTGGAGTAATGCAGGACCACCCCCGTTGGTACGATGGGTATCGAGGGCAGCGACTCCTTCAGTTTATTGCCTATGGCCCACAGCCAAACGAGTTGGTGGACCTCTCCCGCTCCCTCAAATCGGTCATGCTCCTTGCCCCCGCTGCGTTCCCTCTTTCTCGGGAGTGGCTCAACGACTACGCCAATCGACTAAACGGTGCCGGGCGCTACTCCGAATCCGCTTCGGTGAGAAAGGAGTTACTCAAACGATATCCTCTGGACGTCTCAAACATCTCGCAATATGTCTGGGGACTTATCAACCAGAACGAGCAGGAGAAGGCTCTGGCCTGGCTCGACGAGCAGTTGAAACCGGGGAAGATTCTAACTGCATTGGCCCTCCCGACCCTCCGCCAAAGCAAGGCCACAATTCTGGAGCGGCTGGGAGATATGGAGACCCTCAAGGCCTTCACGAAGGAATGGGCCGAGGCGGAGCCTACTTCCAGCGAAGCTCATCGGCAGTACCTCTCGGCCCTGATTCGAAACGGCGATACTGACGCGGCGACAAAACTGCAGAGAGAATGGCTGGAATCCCTCATTTCCCAGAAGTCTCTGGACCCCTGCACCCAAGCTAGAGGCGAGGCAGCGATGCAGATCGCCTTGGGTCAAGGGGTCGGGTACTATCGGTCGCAGCCCGAAGAGCAGTGGGTTCCCCTTCTGGTGGAAGCGTCCGTGCGGCTCCTCTTCCTGGAGGTTTACAGCTACATGCCCCAGCAGATCCTGGGCAACGGTGTGTTGGCGAATCACCTCGAGGTCAAAAAGGCCCGAGGGAAGATCCTCAAGCGCGCCATCGCCCAGTCCTCTTCCCTTTCCATGCAGACTTTGGGCGCGTGCTTTGGTGCTTTGGGGTATTCGGTCGTGGATGAAGAGAGAAAATCGTGGTTGAAGCTCGGAGAGGCGCTGGAGAAGCGTTGGCGCACCGAGGGGGTGGCGACGAAGGCGCAACTGGGGGATTGGGTTCTGCAAGGGTATGCAAACGCCCAGGCGTGGGACAAGGCCCTCGGCTTCCTCCGGACGCGGTTGGCACGGGCTACTGACAATGAGAGGCAAGGTGCCGCCCAGGCTCTCTTTACCTATCTGTTGACGCACGAGCCCGACCAGAAGGAGCTCCTCGAAGCGGCACTGTTGATTCCGGAGATGGGGACCGACCTTCCCGAAAATGACCGGATTTGGACCTGGTGCGATGCCGTGGAGTATCTCACCCAGACCGTTGTGGCAGCACGGAGGGACCAACTTCAGCGCGCCGACACATCCTTCTGGACGCGCTCAGCAACAGAACGGCAGGACAAGTCGAGGTCTTTCTCCCGGCAGGCGAGGGAGGAACTCGTTGCCCTGTGGGAAGAGGTCATGGAGAAGGAGCCGCGGCTGGCTGAGTGGGCCAACCTGGAGCGAATCTATCTGGAGATGAAGTTGGATTCTGCCTCCGTGGTGGCGCCGGTGAAGAAGCTGT
>CALFHQ010000485.1 GCA_937876385.1 uncultured Pseudomonadota bacterium | reverse complement strand
TGGGATGACCCTGGAATGGATAAAGAGGACGTCAATGCCAAAGCCTCGCAGCGTCAACGGTGCTGCGAGGCGCACACTGAAGGTGTGCCAGGAGAGTAGCCTGGGGTGCGTGTGCTGTAGGTACACGTACCCCAGGGAAGCGCCGCATCAAACGGAACCGCCCGATACAAATCCACGAAATCAAAAACAAACGTCTCTATTCCATCCCAGGGTGGAAGGAACGTCATGTTCCCGATTCAATTAGGCCCCCGCAGGGCCAAGGCCGTTATGTTGATTCACAATCAATCAGCGTCAAGCTAGCCGCCGGCAGGCTGCTGCATTACGACCACGACCATGTGTCGGGATTCCACTTTCCTTTCTGACCGGACAAAAGCGGGTCAAGGAATCCTCGAACGGCCTTGTTGAGTTCACCTAGACTCACCCACCGAAGGTCGTCAACAGCGGCCAGACGCTCGTAGATGAGACCCCACTCAGCCGGCGGGGTAGGAATTGCAGGAGGAACTGGGTGGGTCGCTCGATGAGCAAACGTCCGCCGGATCGCTGTCCTCAGAACCTCACTATCAAAACACCGAACGAGGGCGAGCAGAGCAAGGTCCGGGAAGTCCTTCATGCGTGAATTGGGCCTCAGACGCGGCAGCGTGTAGGCATGCAGCTTCTCTGCGATGTGTGTTTCGGGCGGATAGACACGATACTCGGTGGGTGCTATTCCGGCGAACTCGAAGAAACTCGTGCCTGTAATGACCTCCGACTCCCCGACAAGTGGCTCCGCAAATGCTACGTCCAAGCCAAACGGTCGGCTGAATCGTCTTCCTGCCAACAGAGGTTCGCAGCGGTAGCGACGCCCAGTGTACTGCATTCCGTCGGCTTCCAACTCGGGCTGCTCGGGATCGGGTTTCACTTCAAAGCGCAGGAAATCCCCCAGATCCATCCGACCCGCTTCCTGGAGCTGAGGAAGAACAGCATCGGGAGAACCAATCAGCCGCACGTCAATGTCCTTCGTTGCACGGGCCCGAGACAGTCGCATCTCGAGAACCAGTCCACCCTTGAGGAGAATCGCATCCTGAAATGTTGCAAAGAGACGTGCCAGGAAGCGGTCGAAGGCGAGAAGCTGACGTAGCCGTTGGCTATCCATATTCGTACGAGCGGTCTCCGCCCGCACGCGGGATTCAAGCGCCATCCGGAATGCAGCCGGAGACTTGTACTTGACCTCAACCACTACTCAACTCCTCTGTACCCAGCTACGTAGGCTTGCACAGCTTCCAATTCCCGGGCCAGAAGCCCTCTACCCAACGCCTGAGAATGCGCCTGTTGAACAAGATCGGGCCTTACCTGGTCCGCCACACAATCCAG